>CALYNN010000038.1 GCA_945221685.1 uncultured Clostridia bacterium
TTCCGGGTTTCGTTGATGTTCATACACATCTTCGTGAGCCCGGTTTTTCTTATAAAGAAACAGTGAAAACAGGTACCCTTGCCGCCGCAAAGGCAGGCTATACAACTATTTGCACAATGCCTAATGTTAATCCTGTTCCCGATTGTCTTGAAGGTCTTAGGGCGCAGACGGATATTATTAAACGCGACGCAGTAATCGAGGTGCTTCCCTTTGCTTCAATTACAAAGGGCAGAAAGGGGCAGGGAGAGACTGTTGATTTTAAGTCTCTTGCACCAAGCGTTGTCGGCTTTTCCGACGACGGCACGGGCGTTCAAGGTGCAGAGGTAATGGAAAAGGCAATGACGGAATGTAAGGCTCTTAACAAGGTTATTTCCGCTCACTGCGAGGTTAACAGCCTGCTTAACGGAGGCTATATTCACGACGGTGATTACTGCCGTGAGCATAACCATAAGGGTATTTGTTCAAGAAGCGAGTGGGAGCAGATTGAAAGAGATTGCCTCCTTGCAGAAAAAACAGGCTGTCGCTACCATGTTTGCCATATATCAACAAAGGAAAGTGTTGAAATAATCAGAAAAGCAAAGGCAAGGGGAGTAAATGTTACCTGCGAAACTGCGCCTCACTATCTAACAATGTGCGACGCCGATTTGCAAGAGGACGGACGGTTTAAAATGAATCCGCCACTGCGCTCGGCTGATGATAGGCAGGCGCTTATTGACGGCGTTATCGACGGCACAGTTGACATTATTGCCACCGACCACGCTCCTCATTCGGCAGAGGAAAAGTCAAAGGGTCTCGAAAAATCCGCATTGGGAGTAGTAGGACTTGAAACTGCCTTTGCCGTGTTAAATTCAAGACTTGTTAAAACAGGTGTTATTTCACTTGAAAAGCTTGTGTATATGATGTCGGTAAGACCGAGAGAAATTTTCGGTATTGAGGGCGGAGAGATTAAAGTAGGCGAGCCTGCCGATTTGGCTCTGCTGGATACCGAGGCATTATGGACCGTTAACCCCAAGCAGTTTGCCACAAAGGGCAGGGCAACTCCCTTTGAGAATTGGCAGGTGCAGGGTAAAAATTTGCTGACTGTGTATAAAGGAGAAATTGTTTATGAAGCCATATAATAAAAAAATCGTTCTTGAAAACGGTAAAGAGTTTTACGGCTATTCCTTCGGTGCAGATAAGGAAGCCGTAAACGAGCTTGTTTTTAATACCTCTATGGTTGGTTATCAGGAAATCATTTCCGACCCAAGCTATACCGACCAAATGGTTTGTATGACCTATCCTCTTATCGGCAACTACGGCGTTACCGACGAGGACTACGAAACAAGAGTTCCCACCATGGGCGGTCTTATCGTAAGAGAATATAACGACCTACCGTCAAATTTCCGCTATACAAAAACACTTTCCGAGGTGCTTGATGAATACGATATTCCGGGCATCAGCGGCGTAGATACAAGAATGATTACAAGAATTATTCGCGATGAGGGCTCCCAAAGGGTTATTATCTGCAATGCCGATGTGCCCTACGAGGAGGCTCTTGAAAAGGTTAGAGGCTACGCTATTCCTACCGATATGGTATCCCGCGTAAGCTGTAAAAAGAGATGGTATTCAAGAACGCCGAATCATAAGTACGATGTTGTTGCGATAGACTGCGGAATTAAGCACAATATTATCCGCAAGCTTAATGAAAAGGGTTGTAATGTTACCGTTGTACCCTACAACATTACCGCCGAGGAAATACTTAATATGAAGCCGGACGGACTGTTTCTCTCAAACGGTCCCGGCAATCCCGAGGATGTTCAGCCGGTAATTGAGGTTGTTAAAGCGCTTAAGGGCAAGCTCCCCATTTTCGGAATTTGCCTCGGTCACCAAATGATTTCTCTTGCACTCGGGGCAAAAACCTTTAAAATGAAATTCGGTCACCGCGGAGGAAATCATCCTGTAATGAATCTTGATACAGGCAAAATTGAAATAACCTCTCAAAACCATTCCTATGCGGTTGATGTAAATTCGCTTGAGGGTACAGAGCTTACCCTTACTCACAAAAATCTGCTTGATAATACGGCAGAGGGCGTTAAAAGCGAAAAAAACAAGCTGTTTTCAGTTCAGTATCACCCCGAAAGCGCCCCCGGTCCTCAGGACAGCGCATATCTGTTTGATTTGTTTATTGACTTAATGGAAAAGGAGGTAGGTTAATATGCCGAAAAGAACTGATATTCACAAAATACTTGTAATCGGCTCCGGACCTATTGTTATCGGTCAGGCGGCTGAATTCGACTATTCCGGCACTCAGGCTTGCCTTGCTCTAAGAGAAGAGGGCTACGAGGTAATACTTATTAACTCCAATCCTGCTACCATTATGACCGATACCGATATTGCCGATAAGGTTTATATGGAGCCTCTTAATCTTGAATATGTTGCAAGAATTATACGCCACGAAAGACCTGATGCAATTTTGCCTTCTTTAGGCGGACAGACAGGTCTTAACCTTGCAGTTCAGCTAGCAAAAAAAGGCGTGCTTAAGGAATGTGATGTTGAAATCCTCGGCACAAAATTTGAGGCAATCGAAAGAGCCGAGGACAGAGAGCTGTTTAAGGAGCTTTGCGAAAGTCTTAATGAGCCGGTGCTTCCGTCGGAAATTGCCGAAAGCCTTGAGGAAGGACTTGAAGCCGCAAAAAGAATAGGCTTTCCCGTAGTATTAAGACCTGCCTTTACCTTAGGCGGCACAGGCGGCGGCTTTGCCGACGACGAGGAAGAATTTGTACTGATGATGAAAAACGCCCTTGCGCTTTCTCCTGTTCATCAGGTGCTTGTTGAAAAAAGCATAAAGGGCTATAAGGAAATTGAATACGAGGTAATGCGTGACGCAAACGATACGGCAATTACAATCTGTAATATGGAAAACATTGACCCTGTAGGCGTTCATACAGGCGACTCTGTTGTTGTTGCACCGTCACAAACTCTTACCAACAAAGAGTACCATATGCTTCGTGACTCTGCTCTTAAAATTATCAGAGAGCTGAATATAGAGGGCGGCTGTAATGTTCAGTTTGCACTTGACCCTCATTCCTTCCAATATTATCTTATTGAGGTTAACCCGAGAGTATCCCGTTCCTCTGCACTTGCCTCAAAGGCATCCGGCTATCCTATTGCAAGAGTGTCGGCAAAAATTGCAGTCGGTATGCACCTTGATGAAATTCCCATTGCAAATACTCCTGCCTCCTTTGAGCCGACTCTTGACTATGTAGTAACAAAAATTGCCCGCTTTCCCTTTGATAAATTTGCCGATGCAAACAATACCCTTAATACCCAAATGAAAGCAACCGGCGAGGTCATGGCAATAGGCAGAACCATGGAGGAAAGTCTGCTTAAAGCTATCCGTTCTCTCGAAACGGGAGTTTGCCATCTTTACGATAAAAAGTTTGACAGCTATTCAGAGGAAAAGCTTCTTAAATATATTAAAAACGGCACCGACGACCGTCTGTTTGCAATAGCACAGCTTATCCGCCTGGGCGTTGACCTTAACAGAATTTATAATGCCACAAAGATTGATATGTTCTTCCTTGATAAGTTTAAGAACATTGTTGATTTTGAAAAACCTCTTTCCACCGCAAAGGGCGATATTGAAATGCTTAAGGACGCAAAGAAAATGGGCGTTTCCGACGAGTATATCGGCTCTCTGTGGAATATGACTGCGGCAGAGGTTTTTGCACTTCGTAAGGAAAACGGAATTCTTCCTGTCTATAAAATGATAGACACCTGCGCTTCGGAGTTCGACTCCTATGTGCCGTATTTCTACTCAACCTACGAGGAGGAAAACGAATCCGTTGTTTCCGATAAAAAGAAAATAATCGTACTGGGCTCAGGCCCTATCCGTATCGGTCAGGGCGTTGAATTTGACTATTCAACAGTTCACGCTATTTGGTCAATCCGCGATGCAGGCTACGAAGCTATTATTATCAATAATAACCCCGAAACTGTTTCCACCGACTATACCACATCGGACAAGCTTTATTTTGAGCCGCTAACCGTTGAGGATGTAATGAATATTATTACTCTTGAAAACCCATTGGGCATTGTTGTATCCTTAGGCGGTCAAACTGCAATTAACCTTGCTCCGCCTCTTGATGCACTGGGCGTTCCGATTATAGGAACCGATGTTGAAGCTATCGACAGAGCCGAAAACAGAGATAGCTTTGAAAAGGTAATGGAGGAGCTTGGTATTCCTCAGCCAAAGGGACTTGCCGTTACGGATATTGATGAGGGCGTGCGCGTTGCCGCTGAAATAGGCTATCCCGTGCTGGTTCGTCCGTCCTTCGTTTTAGGCGGAAGAGCAATGCAGATTGTTGCCAACGAGGAATCCCTGCGCCACTATTTGCAGACAGCCGTTGAAATTAATACCGAGCAGCCTGTGCTTGTTGATAAATATATTATGGCCAGAGAGCGTGAGGTTGACGCAATATGCGACGGCGAGGATGTGTTTATTCCCGGAATTATGGAGCATGTAGAAAAAACAGGCGTTCACTCCGGCGACTCAATTTCGGTTTATCCAACCTTCTCGGTATCTCAGCAGGTTAAGGATAAAATTATTGATTATACCGTTAAGCTTGGTAAGGCAATCGGTATTGTAGGTCTGTATAACATTCAATTTATTGCCGATTCAAACGATGATGTTTATGTAATTGAGGTTAACCCCCGCTCATCAAGAACGGTTCCGTTCTTATCAAAGGCAACCTCTGTTCCTATGGCACACATTGCCACTCAGGTAATTTTAGGCCACTCCCTTAAGGAGCAGGGAATTAATGAGGTTTACCCCAAGGAGAAAAAGCGCTGGTATGTTAAGGCGCCTGCCTTCTCATTCTCAAAGCTTAAGGGTATGGACACATATCTTTCGCCCGAAATGAAATCAACAGGTGAGGCAATCGGCTACGATAAATCACTTACAAGAGCATTGTATAAGGCTATTCAGGCTTCGGGTATGAATGTTGCCAACTACGGTACGGTGCTTGTAACCATTGCTGACCAGGATAAGCCTACGGCATTACCGCTTATAAAACGCTTTTATGATTTAGGCTTTAATATTGAGGCAACCGAGGGTACTGCCAAGTATCTTAAATCCCACGGTATACGCACAAGAGTAAGGGCAAAGCTTACTATTGACGAAAGCGACGAAATTCTGCTTGCCTTAAGGCAGGGACATATTGCCTATGTTATCAATACTATTGATATTAACGCAGGCGACTCCCATTCCGACGGCTCTGAAATCAGACGCGCCGCAGTAGAAAACAATGTAACGATGTTTACCTCTCTTGATACCGTAAAGGTTCTTCTTGATGTTCTTGAAGAAATAACCCTTGGCGTTTCAACAATAGATGCAGAATAAGGATTTAGCTATGTATAAACAGGATATATTTGAAATTTTATCAAATGAAAAAATTGCTAAAGATGTTTACAAAATGGTCTTGCAGGGAAATACCGAGTATATAACCGCCCCGGGTCAGTTTGTAAATATAAAGCTTGAGGGCAGATTTTTACGCCGTCCCATTTCCGTATGCGATTATTCCGACAGTATGCTTACTCTTATCTATAAGGTGGTAGGCGTCGGAACAGAGGAAATGAGCCGAATGACATCAGGCGAAAGACTTGATGTTTTAACGGGTCTTGGCAACGGCTACGATATTTCACTATCAAAAAAGCCTCTTGTTATCGGCGGCGGTGTCGGCGTTCCTCCTCTTTATAACCTTACCAAAAGGCTTATTGAGGATAATCAGCAGGTAACCGTTGTATTAGGCTTTAATACTAAGGACGAGGTTTTTTATGAAGAAGAATTCAGAGCGCTGGGTGCAAATGTTATCGTAGCAACTGCCGACGGCTCCTATGGCGTAAAGGGCTTTGTTACCGACGCTATGCCTGATGATTACGACTATTTTTATACCTGCGGTCCTTTGCCGATGTTTAAGGCTATTGAAGGAGTGGTTAAAACATCCGGTCAGTATTCCTTTGAGGAAAGAATGGGGTGCGGATTCGGTGCCTGTATGGGTTGCTCCTGCAAAACGAAGTACGGCAGTAAGCGTATTTGCAAGGACGGTCCCGTTCTTAAAAGGGAGGAAATAGTATGGTAGATTTATCAGTTAATCTTGCAGGACTTAAAATGGATAATCCTGTTGTTCCGGCTTCGGGCACCTTTGGCTTCGGTAAGGAATTTAAGGATTTTTACGATATTAATATACTCGGCTCCTTCTCCTTTAAGGGAACAACACGGGATGCTCGCTTCGGCAATCCAACACCGAGAATTGCAGAATGTTGCTCGGGAATGATTAATGCTGTTGGACTTCAAAATCCGGGAGTTCACCATGTTATTGAACACGAGCTTCCCGAAATGAAGGAGTATTTTCATAAGCCTGTAATTGCAAATGTTTCAGGCTTCTCCGTTGAGGATTATGCCTATACCTGTCAGCTTCTTGATAAAGAGGAGCAGGTGGGTATATTAGAGGTTAATGTTTCCTGCCCAAATGTTCACGGCGGAGGAATGAGCTTCGGAACCTCACCTGAGGCGGCGGCAGAGGTTACGGCGGCGGTTAAGGCAGTAACAACCAAGCCTGTGTTTATAAAGCTTTCTCCAAATGTTACGGATATTGTTTCTATTGCCAAGGCGTGCGAGGAGGCAGGAGCAGACGGCATCTGCCTAATAAATACAATGCTTGGAATGAGAATAGATGTTAAACGCAGAAAGCCTGTAATCGCAAATAAAATGGGAGGCTTCAGCGGCGACGCCATTTTCCCCGTGGCAGTAAGAATGGTTTATCAGGTTGCAAAGGCTTGCAATATTCCCGTAATGGGCTGCGGCGGAGTATCTACCGCCGAAAATGTTATTGAAATGATGATGGCGGGAGCAACCGCCGTTCAGGTAGGCGCCGCCAATCTTGTTGAGCCTTATGCCTGCAAAAATATAATCGAGGCTTTGCCGCAGGAATGTGAAAAGCTCGGTATAGATAAAATAAGTGATATTATAGGAGTGATTGATTAATGGGTAAGGATGTTATTATTGCCTGCGATTTTTCGTCGGCACAGGCGGCATTTAATTTTCTCGATAGGTTTACCGAGGAAAAGCCGTTCGTCAAAATCGGTATGGAGCTTTTTTATGCCGAGGGTCCGTCTATAGTAAGAGAAATTAAAAAAAGAGGTCATAAAATTTTTCTTGATTTAAAGCTTCACGATATTCCCAATACGGTAAAAAAATCTATGGCAGTGCTTTCAAGGCTTGATGTAGATATGACTAATCTTCATGCCGCAGGAACAGTGGAAATGATGAAGGCGGCTGTTGAGGGACTTACCCGAGAGGACGGCACCAGACCTATACTTATTGCCGTAACCCAGCTTACATCAACAAGCGAGCAGAGAATGCAGGACGAGCTTTTGATTAACGCTTCAATCAACGATACTATTGTAAAATACGCTCAAAATGCCAAGGAGGCAGGACTTGACGGCGTTGTTTGCTCACCACTTGAGGCGGCAATGGTTAAGTCAGCCTGCGGCACGGAATTTATGACGGTAACACCGGGTGTTCGCTTTGCCGACGGCGATGTGGGCGATCAGGTAAGAGTTACCACTCCCGAAAAAGCAAAGGAAATCGGCTCAGACTATATTGTTGTCGGCAGACCCATTACAGCCGCAGAGGATCCTGTTGCGGCGTACAGACGCTGCGTAGCCGAATTTGTCGGATAACAGGTGTAAAGGAGAAAAACCATGGAAAGCTATAAAAGAGAATTTATTAAATTTTTAGAGGACGCAGGCGTTTTGAAGTTCGGTGATTTCACTGCAAAAAGCGGAAGAAAAATTCCTTATTTCATCAACGCAGGCGATATTAAAACAGGCGAGCAAATTCAAAAGCTGGGCGAGTTTTACGCCAAGGCATATTTTGAAAAGGTAGGTAATAAGAAAACAGTTTTATACGGACCTGCCTATAAGGGAATTCCCATTGCCGTTTCCGTTGCTGTTGCACTTGCAAAAAACGGTCTTGATGTTCCGTTTTTCTTTAACAGAAAGGAAGAAAAGGACCACGGCGAAGGCGGTGTGTTTGTTGGATATACACCAAAGCAGGGCGAGGAAATCGTTATTGTAGAGGATGTTGTTACCGCAGGCACCGCTATCAGAGAGAGTATGGCAATTCTTTCAAAGCTTGAGGGCACAAGGGTTGCCGCAACATTTGTTATGGTTGACCGCAAGGAAAAGGGTAAAACCGATAAATCCGCCATTGCCGAGGTTGCCGATGAATATGGCTTTCCTGTATATTCCGTTGTTGATGTTTACGATATTATTGAATATCTTGAAGAGGACGAAAGTAACCGCGAAAATGTTGAACGCATAAAGAAGTATCTTGAAATTAACGGTGCCAAGGCATAAAAAAAGAAAGGAGCCTGAAATGCGTCATTTACTTGATACAACCGATTTATCTCTTGAAGAAATTGACGAAATGATTTCTCTTGCAAATGATATTATCGAAAATAAAGAAAAGTATGCTCATATTTGCAGCGGCAAAAAGCTTGCGACGCTTTTCTTCGAGCCTTCAACAAGAACACGCCTTTCCTTTGAGGCGGCTATGTACGAGCTGGGCGGCAATGTTTTAGGATTCAGCGACGCCGGCTCCTCCTCTGCATCAAAGGGTGAAAGCGTTGAGGATACGGTTACAATGGTTTCCTGCTATGCCGATATTATCGCAATGCGCCATCCTCTTGAGGGCGCTCCAAGGGTAGCCAGCTTCAGAAGCTCTGTCCCTATCATTAACGCAGGAGACGGCGGCCACTCCCATCCAACTCAAACCCTTACGGATTTATTTACCGTTTACCGCGAAAAAGGCAGATTTGATAATCTTACGGTAGGCTTGTGCGGCGATCTGAAATTCGGTAGAACCGTTCATTCGCTGATTAAAGCAATGTGCCGATACAATAATGTTAAATTTGTTTTGATTTCTCCCAAGGAGCTTTCCGTTCCCGACTACATTAAAACAGATGTGCTTGAAAAAAGTTCAAGCAGCTACCGTGAGGTTGAAACAATGGAGGAGGCTATGCCCGAGCTTGACATACTCTATATGACAAGAATTCAGCGTGAACGCTTCTTTTCGGAGGATGAGTACCTTAAGCATAAGGATGCGTTTATTCTTGATTTAAGCAAGCTTGAAAATGCTAAAGAGGATTTAACAATAATGCACCCTCTGCCCAGAGTAAACGAAATTGCCACCGAGGTTGACGATGACCCAAGGGCAAAGTATTTTGAACAGGCTTTAAACGGTAAATATATAAGAATGGCTCTTATAAAAACTCTGCTTGAATGGGGAGGCGCTCTCTAATGAAAATTGATGAAATCGAAAACGGTATAGTTTTTGACCATATTTCAGCAGGCAAGGGTATGGAGGTCTATAAGGCTCTGCGCCTTGACAAGCTGAAATGTCAGGTGGCTATAATTCAAAATGCCAAAAGTGAAAAAATGGGTGCAAAGGATATTATTAAAATCAATGAGCTTATTGATATTAATTTAGATGTTCTTTGCTATATAGATAAAAATATTACCGTTAATATTATTAAAAACAGTAAATCAGTTGAAAAGAAAACCCTTTCACTCCCTCAAAGACTTACAAATGTAATCAAATGCTCAAATCCCCGCTGTATTTCAAATAACGAGGATATTGACCATGTGTTTACCCTTGTTGATGAAAAGGGAACATACCGTTGCCTTTACTGCGAAACAAAGGCAAAATAATTTTATACGCTTGTATAATTCGCTAAAATATGCTAAAATAAGCAGACAGAGATTAAAAAATCCATGTCTGCTTTTTGATTTTTTATTGATTTGAGGTGCGGCTATGTCTGAAAACAGTAGGCTTTCCTGTTCGGAGGAAACACAAATTAATATGGCAAACGCGCTGAAAATGCTTATGCAGGCAAAGCCGTTTTCAAAAATTTCAGTTACGGATATAACAAATGCCTGCAATATTCATCGCCAAACCTTCTATTATCATTTTTCAGATAAATACGAATTGCTTGAGTGGATTGTTTTTCACGAGCTTATTGAGCCGGTAATAAATGAGTTTAGCTTGGATAATATGTATCAGCGTATTGAAGAGCTTTTTTCCATAATGGCAGATCAGCCTAAATTTTATCAAAGTGCATTAAGAATAAGCGTTGATGACCTGTCACGATATATCGGTAATGTTGCTGTGGAAAAAATATCTGCCGTCTTAACTGCTATAGAAAAGGATAACGGCATTGATTCAGATAAATCAAGCCACGAAACTATGTGTGAATTGCTCGGCTACGGAATTTGCGGAATAATTATTACCTGGGCACAGCACGGAATGAAGGATTCTCCAAAGGCAATGACGGAAAAAATTAAGACAATAGTTGATTCCTGCAAAAAGGTTGCAGTTTACAGGGCCCTGTCCAGTAGCTATGATAAATAAGAAATAAGAATTGGCGGTACAGTATATTCTGCACCGCACAGACTGCTGACAAAGTTCAATCCGAGAGGATTGGGCTTTGTTTTTTTCTGTACAAAAGATTTATTCAAGAAGAAAAGAAACGGTCGAACAAGGTTTCGCCGATTCAAAAGAACTGTTTGGACTACGCTATTGCAGAATGCGTGGTCTTTCGAAGGTTGCCGAGCAATGCCTGCTTACGGCAGCTGCTCAAAATATGAAAAAAAATAGCAATGTGTTGTGGGTAATTCATTGCTATTTTTGCGCGATTTTATAAAAATAACCCTCGAATCACTTCTGAAACG
>CALYNN010000039.1 GCA_945221685.1 uncultured Clostridia bacterium
ACACGCGTAAGATCGTCGGCAGCGTCATATGTGTATAAGAGACAGCGTAATTAAGCTTGCCTTTTAGGTAGGCAAGCTTGGCGGTAATGAGATAAAATACTGCCACCTGTGTAGTGTATGCCTTTGTTGAAGCAACTGCAATTTCGGGTCCTGCCTGTGTATAGATTACATTTCCGCTTTCCCGAGCAATAGAAGAGCCGCGCACATTTACTATTGACAGCGTCCTTGCTCCAAGACCTTTAGCGTACTTTAAGGCTTCGAGAGTGTCGATGGTTTCGCCGCTTTGAGAAACACATATAACAAGCGTTCCTTCATCAATAATCGGGTTACCGTAAATAAACTCGCTTGCCATATTAACGCTGACGGGAATACCGCAAATGCTTTCCATAATATGCTTGCCGATAAGTCCTGCATGCATTGCAGTGCCGCAGGCTATAACGCATATTGAGCTTACGCCCTCAAATAAGCCGTCATCAATCGAGTCATTTTCAAAGGATGGGAGTCCGTCCTTAATCCTTTCGTTAACGGTCTTTTCAATAACCTCGGGCTGTTGGCAAATTTCCTTTTCCATAAAAAACGGAAAGCTTCCCTTGCCGCTGTTTTTAATATCCCAGCTCAGCTTCAGCATTTCGGGTTCAACGGTATTTCCGCTGAAATCGGTAAGGCTTATACTGTCTGCCGTCAGTCGTGCAACGGTAAGCTCAGGTAAAACAAAGTATTCATCACTGTATTCGCCAATAGCTATAATATCGGAGGCAAGGTAGGTGCCGTCACTGCTTTGACAGCACACGATGGGACTGACATTTCTTACCGCAAATACAGTGTCCGGGATACTGTCAAACATTATTGCCAGAGCAAAGGTGCCGGTCAGCTTTTTAACTGCTTCAATGATTGCTTCTTCGGGATTTGAGGTAAAGCATTTGTCGATAAGCGCCGCCGCTATTTCACTGTCTGTCTGTGATTTAAGCTTGTCACCTATTCCGAGAGTACCCTTAAGCGCCTCGTAATTTTCGATAATTCCGTTGTGAACTACTGTAACATTTCCGAATTTGTGAGGATGGGAATTTTCATCGCTGACCTGTCCGTGAGTCGCCCACCTTGTATGACCTATACCCGCAGTGCCGCGAGCATCGTCTGCTTTTTTGCAAAGCTTTTCAACTCTGCCGGAGCATTTTGTTACAAGACATTCCCTGTAATTAGGATGATAAACTGCAATTCCGGCGCTGTCGTAGCCGCGGTATTCCAATGCCTTAAGTCCCTTTAAAAGAATTCCTCTTGCTTCGCTGAAGCCTGTATATCCTATGATACCACACATAATAATTCCTCATTTCTCTATAAATTAGTCGTATAATATAATTATGACTTTAAAATTTGTTTTAATCCCCGTTAAAAAGAATTTGTTTATCCGTTGCCGAATATTTTTGCCTTTTTATAACGCATCGGGGAAATACGAAAGAGCATCCGCCGAATTTTCGATAACTCTTTTCCTCGTCGTCCCGAAAAGCTTCGGGCTCATGGCGCTATAGGCATCGTAATTATAAAATCACAATGCCGATTTATATTAATTAGTTAACATGGAATATTATGTATGCACAGTTAAATTTTCAAGGTACAATGTGTTGCCACACATAAAAAATATCACAATGCTTTTTCTATGTCAATGAATAATTTGTAAACACATATACAAATTGCACAAATCATAAAACTGCTGTTTGTGCAATCTGTATATTGATTTTTGATAATAGACAAATTCCAAATTTTTGATTATTGAAATTATTTTGTGTTCAAGTTATAATAAGAGCGAATTAACAACTCATAATATTTTTAGGGGGATTATTATGGACGAAAAAAAAGGACTTAAGCCCTTCGGCTTTAAGGATAAGTTGGGTTATATGCTCGGCGATTTCGGCTGCAATATGAGCTTTGTGTTTATCAATAGCTATATGCTGCTGTTTTATGTTACCTGCCTTGGCATACCCGGAAAAATTTACAGCATTCTTATTTTAATTGCAAAAATTTGGGACGCTATAAACGACCCGATCATCGGTAGTCTTTGCGACTCCCATGTTCCGAAAAACGGCGGAAGTAAGTTTATGCCGTGGATTAAGTGGGGAAGTCTGCCGCTGCTGATTTTCAGCATTATAATGTTTATATACATTCCAAATGCTCCGCTTTGGGCAAAGTGCGTTTTGTGCCTTGGCTCATATATGGTATGGTCGGTTGCTTATACAAGTGTAAATGTGCCCTACGGCTCGCTTCAGTCTGTTATAACAACCGATTCCATTCAGCGCTCGGAGCTTTCAAATGCCAGAAGCATAGGTGCAATGCTTGCACAGGCACCTGTTATGCTTATTCTGCCGCTATTGATTTATGATGAAAATCATAACCCTAAGGGCCAGCTTTTCATTTATGTTGTTGCTTTAATGGGATTAATCGGCTTCGTTGCTTTCTTCTTCCTGCGTAAGCTTGTTACCGAAAGAGTTGAAACTGTTCCCGTTGAAAAAAAGCAGTTTAACTATTTCCAAACGCTTATATCTTTCTTTAAGAATAAGCCGATGATGGGCGTAACGCTTTCAAGCGTTGCCATGCTTGCTTTTCTTATGACAGCCACAAGCACAATGCATTATGCCTTTATGTGCTATTTCAAAAACACGAAGCTTATATCATTAGGCACAGTTATTTCTATGTTCCCGATGCTTATTGCAATGGTTTTGTGTAAGCCTCTTGTTAAAAAATTCAGTAAGCGTGCACTGTGCACCTATCCGTTTATCATTTCCGTAATCGCAACCGGAATTCTTACCTTTGTTAAAATTAAAAATCCTTATGTTTGGCTTGTTGTCCTTGCGATGGCTATGTTCGCAGTAGGTCTTTATACTGTTCTAACCTGGGCAATGGTTGCCGACTGTATCGATTATCAGGAGCGCAAATCGGGCAGGAGAGAGGAAGGCTCAATTTATGCTACCTACTCTCTGTTCAGAAAGCTTGCTCAGGGTGTTGGCCAGGCGGTTGTTGCTTTGGCTATTGACCTTACAGGCTATGTTGCCGCCAGCGGAGCCAACCAAACGGCAGAGGTTACAGACAAGATTTATACTATGACAGGTGTGCTTCCGTTTATCGGTTCAATTATATGCTTCGTAAGTATGCTTGTGCTTTATAAATTTGACGATAATACAGATTCAATAAATGTAAAGGAGAACTGATTTTGAGAAATATTTCAAACATTAACAAGAATTGGAAATTTACTAAAGACGGCGAAACCTCCTCTGTGGATTTGCCGCATACCTGGAACGGTATTGACGGTCAAGACGGGGGCAACGACTATTACAGAGGAACCTGCGTCTACGAAAAAGAGCTTTCGGCAGAGGATATGCCGGCAGGCGACGTGCATTATGTTCAGTTCGACGGTGTAAATTCAAGCGCAAAGGTGTTTTTTAACGGCAAAGAAATTGCAATTCACCACGGCGGATATTCAACCTTCAGAGCAAAGCTTGATGATATTCAGTCAACTAATATTCTTAAGGTTGAGGCAGATAACTCGCCAAATGATTTCGTCTACCCTCAAAATGCAGACTTTACCTTTTACGGCGGCATTTACCGCGATGTAACCCTTATCGGAGTAGGCGAAAAGCATTTTGACCTTGATTATTACGGCGCACCGGGAATTATGGTAACTCCCGTTGTTAAGGGGAATAATGCCGAGGTTGAGGCGCAGGCCTTTTGCGAGGGCGATGTTGAATTTACAATTTATGACGGCAACGAGGTTATCGAAGTCTTTAAAGCAAGCGGAAAAAATCCTAAAGCAGTTGCCGTTATCAGCAATGTTCATTTGTGGGACGGCACAAAGGATCCGCACCTTTATACTCTTACTGCAAAGCTTATTGTTGACGGCAAAGCAGTTGACGAGCTTTCAACAAGATTCGGTTGCCGCAGCTTTGAGTTTAATCCTCAAAAGGGATTTATACTTAACGGCAGAGAGTATCCGTTAAGAGGTGTTTCGCGCCATCAGGATAGACCTGAAATCGGTAACGCTCTTCTTCCGGAGCATCACAGAGAGGATATTGAGCTTATATGCGAAATGGGTGCAAATACCATTCGTCTTGCTCACTATCAGCACAATCAGTATTTCTATGACCTTTGCGACGAAAAGGGACTTGTTGTTTGGGCAGAAATTCCGTATATTTCAAGCCATATGCCAAAGGGCACGGAAAATACAAGGACACAGATGACCGAGCTTATCTCCCAGTGCTATAATCACCCCTGTATTGTTACCTGGGGACTTTCAAACGAAATTACTATGAACGGTGCGGCAGACAAGAGCCTGCTTGATAACCATAGAATGTTAAACGATTTAGTTCATTCTATGGATAAAACAAGACCTACCACTGTTGCCGTTCTTACAATGTGCGGCATTAACGAGGAGTATGTTCATATCAGTGATATTGTTTCCTATAACCACTATTTTGGCTGGTACGGCGGAAATGTAAATATGTACGGACCCTGGTTTGATAACTTTCACAAAAAGTATCCAAACAAGGCAATCGGTATAAGCGAGTACGGCTGTGAGGCGCTTAACTGGCACACCTCTAATCCCGAGCAGGGCGACTATACTGAGGAATATCAGGCGTATTACCACGAGGAGCTTATTAAGCAAATCGCCGACAGACCATATCTTTGGGCAACTCATGTTTGGAATATGTTTGACTTTGCCGCAGACGCAAGAGCCGAGGGCGGCGAAAACGGTATGAACCATAAGGGACTTGTTACCTTCGACCGTAAGTACAAGAAGGATTCATTCTATGCGTATCAGGCTTGGCTTTCCGATAAGCCTATGCTTCACATTTGCGGCAAAAGATATGTTGACAGGGTTGAAGATGTAACAAAGGTTACCGTTTATACAAATCTTGACGAGGTTGAGCTGTTTGCAAACGGCAAAAGCATCGGAAAGCAGAAGAAAGGCAAGTATCCGTTCTTTTACTTTGATGTTCCAAACGAGGGCGAAACAGTAATTACCGCCAAGGCAGGCGACCTTACCGACGAAAGTAAAATCAATAAGGTTGACGAAATGAACCCCGACTATATTATGCAGGACGAGGGCTCGGTAATAAATTGGTTTGAAATTACGGCGCCGGCAGGCTACTGCTCAATTAACGATACTCTCGGTGATATAATTAGCACCGTTAAAGGAAAACTCACCGCATTAAAAATTGCAAAATCCGTAATGAGCAGCTTTGTAGGCGGAAGCGGCAACAAGGATAAAAAAGATAAGGGTGCCAGCGTTGCAGGCTTTAAGCTTAACAAAACAATGCTGGAAATGGCAAAGGGCTTTACTGTTAAGAGAATAATTTCTATGGTAGGCGGAGGACTTACCAAAGAGCAAATCCTTGATATTAACGCCCAGCTCAACAAGATTAAGAAGCGCGAAAAATAAGCTGCACTTAATTCGTTTTTGTAATTTTAAAGGCTAAAATCCTGTATTTAGACAAAAAATGCCGAAAAAGTTGAAAAATATTTGCACTTTTAATGAAAAATATCTTGACTTTTTTAATGCCGAGTGCTATGATTTTATCAAGGTTACAGGGATTGTTAATCGGTTAGCTTTGGTTGCAATACTAATACAGTTTGGCTATTGTGATACTGTGATATATGAACTGTAAGCTTATGTCTATTTTCACATCATAGGCGTTCATTGAGCAGGATTACCATTTATAATCCTGCTCAATAATTTATCAGGATTTATTAAAAACAGTTAACTCAGTCAAGGACGGCGGAGCTTGCTTAAGGCAAATTTTCCACCGTCCTTATTTTTTTGTTGATTTTTCTTAATTTGTCTGTTATACTGTTTATATCATTAATTTACCGTGGCAAAGTGCTAACGCGTTATCACGCTGATTTTGCACGGCTCAAAAATAAATTTTGAAAGGATTAAAAAAATGAAAAAAGTATTATCTGTTTTGCTTGCGGCGCTTATGGCGTTTACTGTTGTCGGCGCATTTGCAGGCTGCTCAAAGGAAGCAACCGATTCCGATTTTGCATACATAAAGGAAAAGGGAACCCTTGTAATCGGTATGACCTTGTTTGCACCTATGGATTATTATGCAGACGAAAACGAAAAGGAGCTTACAGGCTTTGAGGTTGAGTTCGGTAAGGCTGTTTGCGAAAAGCTTGGAGTAACACCTGAATTTCAGGTTATAAGCTGGGAAGCAAAGGAAAGCGAGCTTAACGCAAAGAATATTGACTGTATCTGGAACGGACTTACAATTACTCCCGAAAGACAGGAGTCAATGTCTATTTCAGACGCATATATGGCAAATAAGCAGGTGCTTATTACAAAGGCTGAAAATGCCGATAAATATGCTCAGGCAGGCTCTCTTGAAGGCAAAATCGTTGTAGCCGAAAAAGAGTCAGCAGGTGAGGAGGTAGCCACAACAGACCAGTTCTTCAATGGTTGCAGCTACACCGCAGTTGATTCAATGGCAAAGGCAATGATGGAGGTTAAGGCAGGCACTGCCGACGCGGCTGTTATTGACTATGTAACAGGTATCGGTTCTCTCGGTGAGGGTACTGATTATGAAGATATCGCTATCGTTGAAAGCGCAAGCTTTGCTGACGAGGAGTACGGTATTGCTTTCAGAAAGGGCAGTGACACTACCGCAGAGGTTAACAAGGCTATTGACGAGCTTATTGCCGACGGTACCCTGCAAAAGATTGCCGAGAAATATAAGCTCGGCGAGCAGCTTATTGTTGACTGACAGGTTAACCGATAATTAAATTTTACTGACGGAAACACTCTTTTTGGGTGCTTCCGTCAATAGTTTTGTATTTGATTTTATTGCATATCTGCGAGAGGGGAATTTTATGAGCGATTTCATATCGGTTAGCACAGAGCTATTAAAGGGCTTTGGTGAAAATATTAAGCTGTTTGGCTTAACTCTTTTGTTTTCATTGCCCCTTGGCCTTGTTGTTACCTTTTGCACTACATCAAAATTTAAGCCTCTTAAGTGGCTGGCAAAAACTTTTGTATGGATTATCCGCGGAACACCGCTGATGCTTCAGCTTTTTGTTGTTCTCTATGTTCCGGGGCTTTTGTTTAATACTCCCATTAAGGTTCGATTTACAGCTGCGCTTATAGCCTTTGTTATTAACTACTCCTGCTATTTTTCCGAAATTTACCGCGGCGGAATAGAAAGCGTGCCAATCGGTCAGTACGAGGCAGGTCAGGTGCTTGGAATGACAAAGGGGCAGATATTCTTTAAAATTGTACTGATGCAGGTTGTTAAAAAAATCATTCCGCCAATGAGCAACGAAATAATTACGCTTGTAAAGGATACCTCGCTTGCAAGAGTAATAGCAGTTGCCGAAATTATAATGGCGGCAGACAGATTTTCTGCAAGAGGAGTAATTTGGCCGTTATTCTACACCGGAGCATTTTTCTTAATCTTCAACGGACTTCTTACAATTATTTTCGGCAAAATCGAAAAGAAACTTGATTATTACAGAGGTTAATGCTATGTCAATTTTGGAAGTAAAGAATATTCATAAAAGCTTCGGTAACTGTGAGGTACTTAAGGGCATAGACTTTTCCCTTGAGGCAGGCGATGTTCTTGTAATTATCGGCTCCTCCGGCTCGGGTAAAACAACGCTTTTGCGGTGCCTTAATTTTCTTGAAACGCCCGACAGCGGCAGTATAACCGTTAACGGCGAAAAGCTGATAGACGGCGATGATAAAAGCACCCTAAGCGAAAAGGAAATAAGAAGAAACAGGCTTCATTTCGGTCTTGTTTTTCAGCAGTTTAACCTTTTTCCTCAATATTCGGTTATGAAAAATTTAACTCTTGCTCCGGAGCTTGCACTTAAGGAAGAAATTTCCGCAATGAAGAAAGTAAAGCAGGAAATTCCCAAGGATTATAAGCAAAATAAAATTCAGGAAATTCAGGATACCGCCTCCTCTCTGCTTGAACGAGTAGGTCTTACCGATAAGGCGCAGTCGTATCCCTGTATGCTTTCGGGCGGTCAGCAGCAGAGAGTTGCCATAGCAAGAGCCCTTGCAATGCATCCCGATATACTTTGCTTTGATGAGCCAACCTCAGCCCTTGACCCTGAGCTGACAGGCGAGGTGCTTAATGTTATTCGCGGCTTAAAAACAGGAAATTCTACAATGATTGTAGTAACTCACGAAATGGAATTTGCGCGCAATGTTGCCGATAAGGTGATGTTTATGGCAAACGGAGTTGTTGAGGAATACGGCACTCCCGACCAAATTTTCGGTAATCCACAAAGTGAAATTTTGAAGGCATTTCTTTTGAATTCAAATAAAAAATAATTCATTATTAATAATGAAATAGGAGGATATTTATGGATTTAAAAAACATTATTGAAAAAAAAGATGAGTACGCTCAGTATATGCTGGACGAAATCACCCATATCTGTAAGGATATGGAAAAGCGAGCTCCCGGCTCAAAGGGCGAGCAGCAGGCCTGCGAGTATATGGCTGATGTACTTAAAAAGGACTGCGGCTGTCAGCGTGTAGATGTGGAAAGCTTTAAGGAAAATCCCGGCTCCTTTTACGGTTGGATTTACTTTACAATTACCATGGTGCTTGCCGCTATTGTGTTTTTCTTTATCTTTCCGCCTCTTTCCGTAATTCTTATTGCAGCAGGCTTGGTTATTGTATTTTTAGAGTTCGGACTTTACAAAAAATTTATTGATAAGTTCTTCCCCGAAAAAACAGGCCACAATGTAACTGCAATTAAGAAGCCCACAGGCGAGGTTAAAAGAAGAATTTTCTTTAACGGTCACCCCGACGCCGCTTGGGAATGGCCTGTAAACTATGCTCTCGGCGGCGTAGGCTTTGAGGGACACGCAATTATCTGCGGTATAGGCGCTGTTTATTATATCGTTATTTCCGTTATCTATATGATTCAAAACGGTGTTTCGGGTATTGCACTTAACAGCGCAGTAACCCTTTCATCTCCAATTGTTAAGGCGGCTCTTGTAGGTCTTGTTTTTGTTCCGTTTCTTGTAGGACTTTATTGGATGTGGAATAAAAACAGAGTTGTTGACGGCGCAAACGATAACCTTTCAGGATGTTATATGGGTATAGCTGTTATGAAGGCTCTTGAGGACGCCGGTATTACCCTTGAAAATACCGAGGTGGGCGTTATCCTTTCAGGCTCCGAGGAGGCAGGACTCCGTGGTGCAAAGGCTTGGTGTGAGGCTCATAAGGGCGAGTTTGACGATGTGCCGACCTTCATTTTCTCTTATGATACAATCCATGACCCTAAATACCTTATGACTAATTACCGTGACCTTAACGGTGCCGTAAAGGCTGATAAGGATGTTTCCGATTTGTTTATGGAGGCTGCTCAGGAGCTGAAAATTCCCTGTAAAAAGGGTTGGGTTCCTCCTCTCGGAGGCGCTACCGATTCTGCCGCTTTTGCTCAGGCAGGCTTTAGAGCAACAGGTATAACAGGTCTTAACCACAAGCTTGAGGATTACTACCATACTCGCCGCGATACATACGATAATATGAACAAGCAGGGACTTGCAGATTGCTTTGCAATTTCCGTTAAGGTGCTTGAGATGTTTGACGGCGGTGCAAAGCAGTAAAAGCGCAACTAATCGAATACCGATAATTAAAACACAAGGGTGCAGCTAATAAGCATAACCGCCGCGCCCTTGTGTTTTTTTTGCGCCGACAAAATAGTCTGCGGCATTTTTTGTTTAATATTGAAAAAAGTGCTTTATGCTGATATAATAAACGTATGTATAGTTATGAAAGATTATCTGACGGAATTAGGCTTGCAGTCAGCAGTAATCATACCTTTGGAACGGACGCTGTTATTTTATCGCATTTTGCGGGAATAAAGCCTCGAGACAAAGCTATTGATTTGGGAACAGGCTGCGGAATTATTCCGTTTTTGTGGCTGAGAAACGAAAAAATCAATAATGTAAGCTGTCTTGATATTCAGCAAAATGCCTATGAGCAGGTTTGCCACTCAATAGAAATAAACGCCTTAGGCGAAAGAATTAAGGCGTATAACTGTGATTTAAGAGAAATTGAGCAGGTATTCAAAGCCGAGGAGTTTTCACTTGTTACAATGAATCCGCCCTATAAGCCGGTGGGCACGGGTATAGAGTCTTTAGGCGAAAGTGCAAGAATTGCGCGTCACGAGGTCTGCTGTAATATTGAGGACGCGGTAAACGCCGCTTCGTATCTGCTGAAATACGGCGGCAGGTTTTGTATGTGCCACCGCCCCGAAAGACTTGTTGATGCTCTTGAGCTTATGCGAAGGTATAAGCTTGAGCCTAAGCGCCTGCGCTTCGTTCAGGACAGAGCAGGAGAGCAGCCGTTTTTGTTTTTGGTTCAGGGGCAAAAGGGTGCAAAGCCGTTTCTGCGCGTTGAGCCACAGCTGATAATAAAAAAAGAAAACGGAAGGTTTACACAGGAAATGCTTGATATTTATGGCTCTTATGCCGATGGGTACGATAGATGAACGGAAAGCTTTATGTTGTTGGAACGCCGATAGGTCTGTCTCTTATACACATCTCCGAGCCCACGAGACTAGGCATGATCT
>CALYNN010000040.1 GCA_945221685.1 uncultured Clostridia bacterium
AACTATGGGAGCTATGGGAAGAGCTATGCGAGCTATGGGAGCTATGGGAGCTGTGGGAGCTATGGGAAGAACCGTGCGAGCTATGAGACGAGCTATGGGTGGAGCCGCCGTGAGAAGAACCGCTTGAGCTATGGGAGGAATGGTGATGGCGATGCTCAGATGAATAGTGGTTTTTCTTAACCTCTATCTGCATTTCTCCGCCGGTACTTTCCGCGGCTTTTTCGGTTTCGTTTTTAAGCTTAAAGTCGCGAGACTCTGTCTTAACGCCCTGCAACAGTATTTCTTCTATATTTTCTGCACTGCCCTGCAGATTTGGATCAATTGGTTTTTTCATCTTTTATCAGTACTCCGCAAACAAGATACCTGTTACTTTTTTGATTTGTAATGCAGGTAGATAATATAACAATTTTACTGTCCGTGTCAATATCTGTATCTAAATCAGCTCTGACATTTTTTACGGCATTTTCCGGATTTTGCAAATAGTCTTGGAATTTTGCCAGCTCTGTTGTATCGGCAAAATTAAAGCTGTTCATAATATGCCTGTCGTCATATTTAAAGGCGGAAATTATTTGATAAGTCAGCTTTCTGCCCTCGGTGTATATTACAAATTCCGAATGACTGTTGAAAAATTCTTCTTTTTCGAAATTATGCAGGGTGGTAAACATTGAATCACCGTAGCCGTTGTGACCGTATATTACGGTTATGGGGTCACGGAAGTATTTGCGGTTTACCATCTCGGTATATACTGCGCCGCTTTCGGACCAGCTTTTATCCTCTGCCGAATGCTTAAGATAAAAGCTATCGTCCTGTGAGCTTTGCACTATAGGATAATCAACCTTTGTTCCCGGCACCTTTATCCATGCGTAAATATCGGAATTCTGCTTTTTCAGCGCTTCAAAATCTATGGGATTTTCTGCAAGCGCCTGAGTTGTTGCCGCCGTGCTTTTTTCCGTTGTTACCTCCGGGGGAGTATCTTTGCTATAAAAGAGCTGTATTCCGAAATAAACTCCGCAGAAAACAATAATAAATACTATAATGAAAATAAGTATAAGCCTTGCCGTTCTTTTTTTCTTTTCATCCTTGCCGCCGCTTTGAAGCTGCGGTGAGTTTTCCGGCGGTGTTTCGTAATCCTTTTTATTTTCGTTATCGTTCATTTCTGTCACCTATGAAAAAAGCCTGTTTACCCAATAAGTAAACAGGCTTTGGTTTAGTTAAAAATTATTCTGCGTCCTTCTTCTTTGATGCTGCAAGAACAGCAAAGCCTGCGCCTGCTAAAGCAACAGAAGCTGCAACAGCTGATACTGCGGCACCGGTTCCCGGGGATTTATTTGAGCCGTTGCTTTTGCCGGTTGTTGTTTCGTTTTCAAACTCAACAAGAGCATTAACGGTTACCTCGCCGTTATTCCAAAGGTCGATAGCGGCATCGCTGATGAAATCGATTGTAAGAGAGCCGTCCTCATTATAGGTTACGGTATAATCCGTTCCCTCAACAAGACCAAGCTCCTCAAGGTTTTCTTCCCAACCAACAAGAACACCGTCGCCGGTATATACGAATGTGATTGTATTGGAATTGTCGGCATCGGGAGTATAATTGATGTCGGTTGTTGTAACATTACCGTTAACCTCAAGAGTAGGCTTTTTGCTTGCAGCAGTAGTTGCAGTTGGGCTTTTAACTGTATCAGCCGCAAATGCAGGCATTGCAGTTACAACCAAAGCAGATACTGCCATAATTGCAGAAAGAATAAGTGAAATAACTTTTTTCATATAAAACACCTCTGTTAATTCTTATGATATTGCTGACCACACAATAATTTAAATAAATTATATCATCATCAGCCGTCAAAGTAAAGTATTTTTTTTAAAATAATCTACTATATAAAGGCTGAGCCTTGAAAAACACAATTTGTAGTGGTTAGGTGCTTCAAAAAATCACAAAAAAACACAAAATAAATTTTTTGAATTTTCTTAATATGCGAATAAAAATCGTAAAAATCAGCTTAATTTTGCCCGTCCCGTGCAAAGCTCGTAGTATCTTCCCTTAAGCTGAAGCAGTGCGTCGTGGTCGCCTCTCTCTATAATTTCACCGTTTTCAAGCACCATAATGGCGTTTGCATTGCGAACGGTTGAAAGTCTGTGTGCAATAACAAATACTGTTCTGCCCTCCATTAATCTGTCCATTCCGTGCTCAATGTGAAGCTCCGTTCTTGTGTCAACCGAGGAGGTAGCCTCATCGAGTATCATTACCGGCGGATCCGCAACTGCCGCCCTTGCTATTGCAAGAAGCTGGCGCTGACCCTGGGAAAGATTGCCGCCGTCGCCTGTTATTTCGGTATTATATCCATCGGGAAGCCTGCGAATAAAGGAGTGGGCGGAGGCAAGCTTTGCAGCCTCAATACATTCCTCGTCGGTAGCATCAAGCCTTCCGTAGCGAATATTGTCGAGAATTGTGCCAGTAAACATATGGGTATCCTGCAAAACAATTGCAAGACTCTTTCTCAGGTCATCCTTTTTGATACGCTTAATATCTATTCCGTCGTAGGTTATGGAGCCCTCCTGAATATCGTAAAACCTGTTTACAAGATTTGTAATTGTGGTTTTACCTGCGCCTGTGGAGCCGACAAAGGCTATTTTCTGACCTGTTTTTGCGTAAAGATTTATATTCTTAAGCACCTGCTTTTCGGGAACATAGCTGAAGTTTACATCGGTAAACACCACATCGCCCTTAACGGGAATACGCCTGTCGCCATCAACCCAATACCATTTTTTACCGTTTTCCGTTTTTTCCTCACAAAGAGTAACGGTTCCCTCGTCAGTTTCGCTTTCCATATCCATAACGGCAAATACTCTTTCAGCACCGGCAAGTGCCGAAAAAATATTGTTCATTTGGTTTGCTATTTGGTTAATCGGCTGTGTAAACTGCTTTGAGTAGCTTAAGAAGGTAAAGAAGGTGCCGATGTCAAGTCTGCCGGTAAGAGCAAGAATACCGCCCACAAGGGCAATCGAGGCATAGCTGGCGTTGTTGATACCGGTTGAACAGGGTCCCATAATGCCTGAATAAAAATTGGCATTGGTTGCCGCGTTTCTGAATTCCTCGTTGGTTTTTTCGAATTCATCAACAGCCTGCTGCTCGTGGTTGAAAACCTTTATAACCTTCATTCCCTCAATTGATTCCTCAATATTACCGTTCATAGCACCCAGCTTTTCCTGCTGAGAACGGAAATATTTGCGCGACTGCTTGCCGATTTTGCTTACAGTTACAATCATTACGGCAAGAAACACAAGTGCAATTCCGAAAAGAATGGGGCTCAATACAATCATCACTATAACTATGCCCACAAAGGTGAAGGCAGAGGAAACAAGCTGTACCATTGACTGCTCAAGCATTACCTGAATATTATCCACATCGTTTGTAAAGCGACTCATAATTTCGCCGTGGGTTTGAGAGTCAAAATATCTTAGAGGTAAGGTCTGCATATGGTTAAACAAATCCTTACGGATAATGTTTGTTGTTTTATACGCAATCTTTACCATTATCTTGCTTTGAATAAAGGTAAAAAGCGCGGCTCCCACATAAAGCGCAGATAATGTTGCAAGGCTTTTTATGAGAGAAGGAACACCCGTTTCAATAAATGTGCCTGCCTTAATAGCCGTTTCAACATTGTTAAGAATAGGCTTTAAGCAGTAGGAGGCGCCTATTGAGCAAACGGTGCTCAGTATAAGAGTGAGAAAAACAACAATTAAGAGCGCCTTGCTTTTTCCCATATATTCTAAAATTCTGCCAAAGGTGCGCTTGGCATTTTTAGGCTTTTTGAAATCCTGATTTTTATCATGCTTGCCGGGAGGTCCCATAGGAGGCATTATTCAAGCACACCTTTCTGCTGAGTTTTATAGATTTCACGGTATATTTCGTTGCTTTCAAGAAGCTGTGCGTGAGTGCCTATGCCCTTGATTTCGCCATCGTCAACAACTAAAATTTTGTCGGCATCCATAACTGAGGAAATTCTTTGAGCAATGATAAATACCGTAGTGCCGGAAAGCTGAGTATAGAAGCTTTCGCGGATTTTTGCCTCGGTAGCCGTATCTACCGCGCTTGTAGAGTCGTCAAGAATAAGTATTTTAGGCTTTTTAATCATAGCTCTTGCAATACAAAGCCTTTGCTTCTGACCGCCGGAAAGATTAAGTCCGCCCTGTGCAAGATTTGTATCGTAGCCCTGTGGCTGAGCCTTAATAAATTCGTCAGCCTGTGCCGCTTGGCAGGCGGCAATGATTTCATCATCCGTGGCGTCCTTTTTACCCCAGCGGATATTTTCCTTTATTGTGCCGCTGAAAAGAACATTTTTCTGAAGCACAACGCCTATCATATCTCGTAACGCAGTCAGGTCGTAGCGGCGTACATCCACTCCGTCAATAAGCACCTCTCCGCCCGTAACATCGTAAAGCCTTGGAATAAGATTAACAAGGCTTGATTTTCCGCAGCCTGTTGAGCCTACAATTCCGACTATCTCGCCCGGCTCGGCGGTAAAGGTAATATTGTCAAGAATATTGTCGCCCTTTGAATTTACATCATATTTAAAGCTGACATCCTTAAATTCAACCCTTCCCTTAGGTGCTTGGGGAATATAGGGATTTTCGGGATTTTCAATATCTATTTCGGTATCGAGAACCTCAACCACACGGTCGCCGCACGCCTTTCCTCTTGCTACCATTACAAGCATCATTGAAATCATCATAAGATTCATAAGAATTTGCGTAATGTAGGAGGCGAAAACGGAAATCTGACCTATATCCATTGTGCCCTCGTAGGCACTATATGCACCCTTATAGTAAACATAAACTACTACAATGTTGAACATAAGCATCATTATGGGCATAACGGTTACAATAATACCCGACGCCATGGCGCCCTGCTGTGCAACCTCGTCGGAGGCAAGGTGAAATTTCTTTTTCTCCCGTTCCTCGCGCACAAAGGCTTTAACAACCCTTATGCCGATAAGGTTTTCCTGCACTACCCTGTTTACATTATCAACCTTTTTCTGCATTTTTTGAAACATAGGAAAGCCGAATTTAAGAGCAATTACAACAACCACTAAAATTACCGGCAGTAAAAACAGAAGTATTGTTGACATTCGGGGATTTATTTTTATTGCAAAAACTGCCGATACAACCAGCAGCGCAGGTCCTCTTACAAGAATACGCAGTCCCATCATAACAACATTTTGAAGCATTGTAATATCGTTTGTCATTCTTGTTGTAAGCGACGCTGTTGAAAATTTGTCAATATTCTTAAATGAAAACCTGCTTATTTTTTTATACACATCGTTGCGAAGTCTAAAGGCAAAGCGCTGACTTACAACGGCGGAGGCCTTCATTGTGGCAAGACCGCCGCAGAGTCCCACAACCGCAAGCAAAATCATAAATGCACCTAACCTCAGCACGCCTGCCTGAGTTACGGCTCCGGAGCTTACCTTTTCGTAAATACTGTTTGCAAGCGACGGCATAGCAAGCTCGCACACGGCTTCTATAATCATACCCGACGCACTTATTGCCGCCAAAAGCCACAGTCCTTTCATATATTTTGAAAGCTTTTTAATCACATTTATCACAACCCTTCGTCATATTGTTTATTGCTTTGTCAAGCAAATCCGAAAGCGTTAATATTTCTTCTCGAGTCATATCCTTTGCGAGAATATCCTCAAGGGAGTCCATTTGCTCCTGAATTTTTACAGGTGCGATTTTTGCTTTTTCGGTAGGATAAAGCCTTATAATTCTTGCATCAAGACGGTCCGGCTTTTTTTCAATAAAGCCTGCCTTTTCCATTCTTTTAACGGATACGCTGGCGGTGGCGGTAGCAACCCTCAGCTTTTCGGCAAGGGCGCCCATTGTTATGCCCTCGTTTTCAACTATTGTAAAAAGTATGTCCTGCTGACCTGAAAATAATCCCTGCTCTGCAAGGGCGCGGTTAAAGCGCTTTCTTATCAGCTTGGAAAGATGAACGGTGCGCGGCCCTATTTCGCCCCTTGGGGGAGGTCCGCTTTTTCTGCATTTCAAGTTAAATCAACCCTTTAAACGATATTATTTAGCCGACTAACATTAGCCGACTAACGATTATTTTATCACACAAAACAAAAATGTCAAGTTTAATATTGTAAACTATTTATTAATGTGTTAGAATACCTATTTGAAATCGAAAAACCACTATTTTATTATGCATTTTAAGGTGTAATTCTAAATTACCGCGGAGTGAGCCTTATGGATTTATATGACTACAACACCGTAAAAAAAATACTTTCAAGGCACGGCTTTACCTTTTCAAAGGCGCTCGGGCAGAATTTTTTGATTAACCCCGATGTGTGTCCCGCCATGGCGGCAAGCCTTAATGCCGACAGCCAAACGGGAGTCCTTGAGGTAGGTCCCGGTATAGGCGTGCTTACAAAGGAGCTTTGCACCGTGGCAGGAAAGGTGGCGGCAGTGGAGCTTGACAAAAGACTGCTTCCTGTTTTAAGCGAAACCCTTGGGGATTTTGACAACCTTGAAATCATCAGCGGTGATGTTATGAAGCTTAACCTAAAAGAGCTTATTAACGAAAAATTTGCCCATTGCAACAGGGTGGCAGTATGTGCAAATCTGCCCTATTACATTACCTCGCCCGTAATTATGACTCTGCTTGAGAGCAGACTTCCCATTGACGAAATTGTTGTAATGGTACAAAAGGAGGCAGGCGAAAGGCTTTGCGCTCCCGTAGGCTCACGAGATGCAGGGGCGGTAACTGTTGCCGTAAATTATTATGCCGACAGCGAAATTCTTTTTGAGGTGGGCAGGGAGTCCTTTATGCCCAGTCCGAAGGTTGACAGCGTTGTAATAAGGCTTAAGCTTCGAAGGGAAGCAAAATATCAGGTTGAAAACGAGAAAAAGCTTTTCACCGTTGTAAAATGCGCCTTTTCTCAAAGGAGAAAAACGGCGGCAAACAGCATTTCAAACACTATGGGAATACCAAAGGATAAGGTAAACGCGGTGTTTTCAGACCTTGGAATCGAGCCTAATATCCGTGCCGAAAGGCTTACAATGGAGGATTTAATAAATATTTCGCAGGCTCTTTAAAAGCTTTAATACAGTGTTGACTTAAGCAAGAAATAACAGCAGGAGGAATGAATGTGAAAAATAATACCGATGTATTTGAAAGCTACACCGTACCCAAGGCGGTAGCCGCAATGGCTTTGCCGAGTATGCTTGGTATGCTTATCAATGTTATCTATAATCTTGCCGATACCTTTTTTGTCGGTCAAACGGGAGATAAAAATCAAGTTGCGGCGGTAAGCGTAAGTATGCCGCTGTTTTTAATTTTTATAGCCCTGGGAAATCTTTTCGGTGTAGGCGGCTGTGCATTTGTCAGCAGAAGCTTGGGCGAGGGTAAAAGAGACAAAATTAAAACCATCAGCAGCTTTTGCCTTTACACCTCGTTAGCGGCAAGCGTTATTGTTGGAGTAATATATTTCGTTTTCCGTAATCCTATTTTATACTTTGTAGGCGCCAGCAGCGAAACCGTAGGAAATGCGGCAGAATATCTTAAGTGGATAGCACTGGGCGCACCGTTTATAGTTGGTGCAATAACTCTTGGAAATCTTGTCAGAGGCGAGGGTGCGGCTAAAGAATCCATGGCAGGTATGGTGCTGGGTCAGCTTGTAAACATTGTGCTTGACCCTATATTTATTCTTGAAAAGGGCGACAGACTGTTCTTTTTCAATATGCCCTTTGGCTTTGATATGGGTGTGGCAGGAGCGGCAATCGCAACTGTTTTGGGCAATATTGTATCTGTTTTGTTTTTCCTTATATATTTTCTTAGGGGCAAAAGCATTTTAAGCATTACACCTGCAAGGTATTCGGCAAAAAACGGAATTGCCAAGGGAGTAATCAGCGTAGGCTTCCCTGCAAGCTTAAATAATCTGCTTATGAGCTTAAGCAATATTGTTGTCAATATTGTTCTTGCCGGCTACGGTGACGACGCCATTGCCGCAATGGGCGTTGCACTAAAAGCAAATATGCTTGTTGTTATGCTTCAAATCGGGTTGGCACAGGGAGTTCAGCCCCTTATCGGCTACTGCTACGGCGCAAGGAATTACAGGCGAATGAAAGGCTGCTTGCGCTTCAGCATTGGCTGTAATATTGTTATCGGTACGGTGATGATGCTTTTCTATGTTATATTCAAGGAAGCAGTTATCGGAATGTTTATAGACGACGCAAATGTAATAAGCCTTGGCGTAAAAATGCTTGTTGCCTTAATGAGCCCCGGTCCCGTTATCGGCATAATGTTTATTATGAATTTCGCCTTTCAGGGTATGGGCAAGGGCACCCAAAGCATGATTTTATCGGCAGGACGGCAGGGACTCATTTATATTCCGCTTTTGTTTATAATGAATTCACTAATAGGTCTTGAGGGCGTTATTTGGTGTCAGCCTGCGGCGGACCTTGCCTGCGTTGCAATGAGCCTTGCTATGTGGCTTTTTGTGAAAAAAGGCATAAAAAAACAGCTAAATGCAGAAAATTAAAAAACAGTTAATATATTTCTGTTTTGTTTGTGTTATATTAACATTGTAAGGACTATATGCTATTGAGAGGAGGGGTAGTATGAAGCCGGAAAAAATCAACAACGAAAAAAGGCGACAGATTAAAGACACGCTTACAGAGCAGATGATGTCTCATCCGCTGATGATGTTTTACTGCCCCGAAAAGTCAAAACGCGAAAAATTTATAAACGACTATCTTGATTACTACCTTTGCAGTTGGGTAAAATACGGCGAAGCATATTTGGGCGACGAGGGCACGGTACTTGCCTCCCTTGTAAGCACAGGTGCCTTTGAATATAAATTCTCGGGAAAGCACGCCGTTAAAATGAAGCTTAACAAAAATTCATACAGAATTTTTATTCACCGCGAAAGCGTCGAAGGCATAACAAGCATTATCGTTCCCGAAAATATTGAGGCAAGGGTTTTAAACATTTACGGCTTTTATAACGAAAGCCGCAGTGAAGCCGAAAGGCTTGTTGATGAAATTATGACTCACGCAAGAGAGCGCGGCTTTGCCCTTGTATATGAAACCTTTTCGCGCCGATTTATTCCCATTATGCAGAGCAAGGGCTTTGAAATTGCTTATCAAAAGCAGTTTTTGGACACCCAGTTTGTGCAAACGGTTATGACATATAACATATAATTTTGCATATTTTTTCTTCACGGCTCCCTGATTTTCGGGAGCCGCTTTTTTTGCGAAAATAAAAATTTATAATTTAGTATTCGGCGGTGTTGTAAAATCTGCCGTCGGGTGCTATAATATTTTAGATTAAAAACATATCTATGAAGAAATTATTATCAGAGAGGGAAAAATATGCAGCTTCAGTTGGGCGACATTGTAACAATGAAAAAGCCCCACCCCTGCGGCTCAAGGGATTTTGAGCTTACAAGGCTGGGCGTTGATTATAAGCTTAAGTGCTGCGGTTGCGGCAGAGAATTTATGATACCCAGAATTAAGGCGGAAAAAAGCATTAAATCTGTCCGCACCCCCGACAAATAGTCCGAAGCTTATACAATCATTAAGCTATATTGAATTAAAAAATAAACGGATTGAGGACTTTTTTATGACAGATAAACTGATAGAGGTTGAGAAGCGATTTGAGGAGGTAAACCAACTTGTTTGCGATCCTGATATTGTTTCCAACCGGGAAAAATATACAAAGCTTATGAAGGAGCTTAAGCACCTTACTCCCGTTGTGGAAAAATTCAGGGAGTATAAAAAAGCGGTTGCCGCCCTTGAAGAATCGAGGCAAATGCTTGACGAAGGCGGAATGGACGCGGATTTTGCACAGATGGTTAAAGAGGAATACGAGCAGAGTAAGGCAGATACCGAGCGTATTTCCGAGGAGCTTAAGGTGCTTTTACTGCCCCGCGACCCTAACGACGACAAGAATGTAATTATAGAAATAAGAGGCGGAGCAGGCGGCGAGGAATCGGCATTGTTTGCAGGAGTGCTTTTCAGAATGTATTCAATGTATGCCGAAGCAAAGGGCTTTAAAACCGAGGTAATAAATGCCAACGAAACAGGCTTGGGAGGCTACAAGGAAATAAGCTTTTCCGTTGAGGGCGACGGAGCCTATTCGCGCTTTAAGTTTGAATCGGGCGTTCACCGTGTTCAGCGCGTGCCCGAAACGGAAAGTCAGGGCAGAATTCATACCTCCACCACCACCGTTGCGGTTTTGCCCGAGGCAGAGGATGTTGACTTTGAAATAAATCCCAAGGATTTGCAGATAGATACCTTCCGTTCCTCAGGCGCAGGCGGTCAGCATATCAACAAAACCTCCTCGGCAATAAGAATTACCCACCTGCCCACAGGCACGGTGGTAGAGTGTCAGGACGAGCGAAGCCAGCATAAGAACAAGGAAAAGGCGCTAAAGGTTTTGCGCTCCCGTCTTTACGACGCGGAAAAGGCAAAGCACGACGCCGAGATTGCAGGCGAGCGCAAGTCGCAGGTAGGCACAGGCGACCGAAGCGAAAGAATAAGAACCTACAACTACCC
>CALYNN010000041.1 GCA_945221685.1 uncultured Clostridia bacterium
TACGAGATCATGCCTAGTCGCGTGGGCTCGGAGATGTGTATAAGAGACAGGCTTACCTCAATAAAGGGCTGGGGAGAAACCCTGTATTACGGTGCCGGCAATAATTTTGACGAGGTTACAAAAAAAGGCTTGGAAATTATCGTTAAGGAAGCAGGCAGACTCGAAGGCTTTGTGGAAGAGCTTCTTGACTTTTCAAGGCTTCAAAGCGGCAGAATGAGGCTTAAGCTTGCCAAAACCGATATTTTTGCAGAGCTTGATGAAACGGTTTTCACCTTCCGTGAAAGGGCTATGCGAGAGGGAATAGAGGTTAAATACAGTATTCCCGAGGTTCCTGCCATTGCCGATGCAGACGCAAACAGGCTTAAGCAGGTATTTATGAATATTCTTGATAATGCGCTTAAATATTCAAGAGCACCTTCTAAAATTTTCGTTAAGGCAGGCTTTACAAAGCTTGAGGGAAAAAGCTTTATCAGCATTGCCATTGCAGATCAGGGCTGCGGTATCAGCAAGGAGGATTTACCTCATGTTAAGGATAAATTTTACAAGGCGAATGTTTCCGTAAGAGGCTCGGGAATAGGCCTTGCGGTAACAAACGAAATTATAAATCTTCATAACGGAAGGCTTGAAATAGACAGCGAGGAGGGCAAGGGAACCCTTGTTACAATTTATCTTCCCGTTGAAAATGAACCAAGCGAAAATGAGCTTCAGGAAATAAGTCAGGCTCATACGGATGAAGAAATTAATCAGGGTACGGAAATGAAAGGTTAATTATGAGCGATAAAAGCGATAAAAAAATACATAAAACCTCTGTAGGCGGTCAGGCACTGATTGAGGGAATTATGATGCAGGGTCCAAAGGGCATTGCAACCGCCGTAAGAAAAACAGACGGCGAGATTCTTGTTGAGCATCACGATGTTAAACGCATAAGAGATAAAAATAAATTTCTTGCACTGCCGATTATCAGAGGTGTTGTAGGATTTTTTGAATCAATGATGCTGGGATATAAAATGCTTATGTATTCTGCCGAAGCCTCGGGTATGGAGGATTTGGAAGATGTTGAAATGAATAAATTTGAAAAATGGCTTACAGAAAAGCTTGGCGACAAATTTATGAATACTATAATGTTTATCGCAACAATCATCGGCTTCGCCTTGGCATTCGTAATTTTCTTTTATCTTCCCGTGCTTGCCTTCAATAAGCTTAACGAATGGTGCGGTGGTTCGTTAACCGCCTGGCAGGGAACAATAGAGGGTGTGATTAAAATCATCATCTTTGTTGTTTATATTGCCCTTGTCAGTCGTATGAAGGATATAAACAGAACCTTTAGGTATCACGGTGCAGAGCATAAATCCATCGCCTGCTACGAAGCGGGAATGGAGCTTACCGTTGAAAATGTAAAAAAATGCTCTCGCTTTCATCCCCGTTGCGGCACATCGTTTATTTTTGTTATGCTCATTTTGAGTATAGTAATAAGCACGGTGCTGTCGAAAATTTTTCCCGGTATTGCACAAATAAGAGTTCTTTGGATGTTGCTGAAATTAGCGTTTATTCCGCTTGTTATGGGCGTCGGCTATGAATTCATCAAATATGCCGGCAGGCACGATAATCTTTTTGTAAAAATTGTGTCAGCCCCCGGTCTTTGGATGCAAAGGCTTACTACAAGAGAACCGGACGACGATATTATTGAGGTTGGAATTGAAGCCTTAAAAGCAGTAATAACCGATAATCCGGAGGATGATGAAATAAAATGACGCTGAAGGAAGCGTATCTATACTGTTGCGATTACCTGAAAAATGCCGATATAGATGAGGCTGATTTTAAGGCAATGTGCGTTGCCTGCAGTGTTGCAGGTGTTAAAAACAGCAGTTACCTAATTAACAAAAACCGTGAGTTTGATTTCAGCGGTATTGAAAGACTCCTTGAAAGGCTGAAAAGCCGCGAGCCGCTTCAGTATGTATTAGGTAAATGGGATTTTTTAGACGGTGAATTTTATGTTGGAAAGGGCGTTTTGATACCCCGTCCCGAAACCGAGGAACTTGTTCAGCTTGCAGTAAGCTATATAAAAAATCTCGGTGAGTGTATTGTTTATGATTTGTGTGCCGGTTCAGGCTGCATAGGCGTAAGCGTTGCAAGGGCGTGTCCGTCTGCAAAAATTTTCCTTGTTGAAAAAAGCAGCGACGCGTGTTATTATCTTAAGAAAAATGCCCAAGGAATTTCAAATGCAGAAATTATTTGCGACGATATAAATAATACAGACGGCTTGCCTAAGGCAGATGTTATAATTTCAAATCCGCCGTATATAAAAACAGATGAGCTTTTCTCTCTTGAGCAGGAGGTTTTACAGGAGCCGATTATGGCGCTTGACGGAGGGACGGACGGCTTTGATTTTTACAGAATAATTAATGATAAGTGGGCGTGTATGCTCGAAAAAGACGGAGCACTGTTTCTTGAAATAGGAGAAGCGCAGGGCGAAGAAATTAAATCAGTGCTCAGCAATTTTACCGATGTTCGGGTTATAAAGGATTTATATAATAACGACAGAATTGTTACCGCACGCAAAAATCGGTAAACGAAAGAAAAATTTCAACAGAGGAATGATTATATGAGTGAACTTATACAAATGTTTCAGGACGGCGATTATCTCGGCCTTATGATTATAATTATGTCAAAGGCGTTTGTTGTGTTCTGCTGTTTGCCTATCCACGAGCTTGCTCATGCTATTGTTGCCAATAAATGCGGCGACGATACCGCAAGGCTTCAGGGCAGACTTACCTTAAACCCCTTTGCCCATCTTGATTTCGTCGGTACCGTAATGATTTTCTTCTTCGGCATTGGCTATGCAAAGCCTGTGCCCGTTAATCCTGCAAGACTTAAGCATCCGAGAAAGGATATGGCACTTATCTCTGTTGCAGGTCCTATATCAAATTTTTTAATGAGCTTTATTTCAATATTTATTTGCTATGCTCTTTTTGCTTTCGGAGGAGAAAATGCCGCAGTCAATGCAGTAGCAAGCTTTTTCTATTATGCCGCAATGGTAAATGTTTCGCTTGCAGTATTTAATCTTTTACCTGTTCCTCCACTTGACGGTGCAAAATTCTTTTCGGCTGTTTTACCCGATAAAATTTATTTCAAGCTTATGAAGTACGACAGGTATATTATGATAGGTCTTTTGATTTTACTGTTTACCGGCGTGCTTGATACTCCTTTAAGCATAATAACAAATTTCTTTATTAAAATTATTTCATTTATACCAAAACTTATTTTCGGAGTTACTGTTTATTGATGGAAAAATTAAGCTATAAAATAGATGTGTTTGAAGGGCCTATGGACCTGCTTTTGCATCTGATTTCAAAGCATAAACTGAATATTAATGATATTCCTATTGCAGAGCTTGTTAATCAGTATCTTGATTATGTAAGGCAGATGCAGGAGCAGGATTTTGATGTTGCCGGTGAATTTTTGGAAATGGCGGCAAGGCTTATTTATATAAAAACCGTGTCGCTTCTTCCGAAGCACGAGGAAGCAGAAATACTGAAAAAGGAGCTGACGGGAGAGCTTATTGAATACCGCGACTGTAAGCTTATGGCTGAAAAGCTTTCCCATCAAACAGACGGCTTTAACCGCTTTGTAAGACCTCCTCAGCAGGGAATGGTAAATTATGACTATGAGCGCTTCCACGAGGGAGAAGAGCTTTTAAACGCTTATATAAGCGCCGCCGGCAGAGGCAGAAGAAAGCTTCCTCCGCCGCTGGACAGCTTTAAGGTTATAGTTGCAAAAAAATTTGTTGCAGTAGCTACTAAGGTTAATTCGGTTTTAAAAAAGCTTTTAGGCGGAAAAAGGGTTAAATTTATGACTCTTTTTCAGGATGCTCAAACAAAAAGCGATATGGTCGCTACCTTTCTTGCAGTGTTAGAGCTGGCAAAAAATAAAAAAATAACTATCGACGGTGATATGGCAAATCCGTCGGTGCAGATAGTAAATGAGGTAAATAATGTTGAACAGTAACAAGCTTTTATCTGCTCTTGAAGCAATGCTGTTTGCCGCAGGAGATCCGGTTGACCCTGCAAAGCTTGCCGAGGTGCTTGATATTGATGTTGAAAATGTAATAAAAATGCTCGGTCATCTTCAGGCGGAATACGACGAGAGGAACGGCGGACTGTGCCTTATTCGAGTTGACGGCAAGTATCAGCTTTGTACCCGTGAGGAATACGGCGAGCAGGTTAGGGGATTGCTTGAAATTAAAAAGAATTCCCCGTTAAGTCAGGCGGCATTTGAGGTGCTTGCAATAGTTGCTTACAATAAAACCGTTACCCGTTCATTTATTGAGCAAATTCGCGGCGTAGATTGCAGCGGACCTGTTTCAAGTCTTGTTCAAAAAGGACTGATAGAAGAAAAGGGAAGGCTTGATTTGCCCGGAAGACCTTTGGTTTACGGTACTACTGACAGATTTTTAAGATGCTTTTCTCTTAACAGTCTTGAAGATTTGCCTGATTTACCCGATGAAGAAAATAATGACGACGGCCAGACCTCCCTTTTCGAAAAGGAAGAAAAGGACAATAGCCTAATTAACGAAGCGGCTGAAGGCAATACGGAGGAGGGTGAATAATGACAGCTTTTCTTATTGTTGTTGCAGTGCTTGCGGTTTTGATAACAGCCGTGCTTTGCCTTTCGGCTACTATAACGCTGATATACGATAACGGCTGGACCACAAAAATAAGCGTTCTTTTTATTGAAAAGGATATTGAGCTTTCAAAAATTCTTTCGTTCCTGCTGTTTCCTGAAAAAAAGGCAGAGCAGGCTGCGGAAAACAGTAAGAACAAAAAGAAGAAAGACAAAAAGGCAGAAGAAAACGCAAAGCCTCAATCCGAAACGGTTGTAAATGAAAATGCAGGCGATGTGCCTGATACTGAAAAATCGGTTGAAGAAAAAGCTTTGCCTCAGGAGGCAGGCGCTAAGTCCGATAACAGCAAGCCTCAAAAATCCAATCCCATTAAAAAGCTTTGGTACGACGAGGGCATTGTTGGTATGCTTTCCTTGGTATCAAATTTGATTGAAACTGCAAATTCTGCAATTTTAACTCTTTTTAGGGGTTTACATATTTACTCACTTTATGTTATGATAATAGTAGGCGGCGAAGATGCAGATGTGATTGCGCGCTCCTACGGCAGACTTTGTAAATATTACTATCCCGTTAAGGGAATTATCCTAAACGGTATGAAGGTCGATAATTACGACGATTACATTCAGCCTGATTTCATAGCACCGAAAACGGAATTTGAAATGCAGCTTATTGCCGGCATCAGCGTTGGACTTATTGTTAAAATGGCGCTTAAGGCAGTATTTGTATTTTTAAAGAATTTTATTAAAGATAGAAAAACAAATAAATAGGGGGACATAAAAATGAAAGAAACTCCGGTAAACAAAATTATGGAAAATACGCTTGAAAAAATGCGTGAAATGGTTGATGTTTCAACCATTATCGGCGAGCCTATGGTAACAGGAACTACTACTCTTATTCCTGTTTCAAAGGTATCCTACGGCTTTACTTCAGGCGGCACCGACCTTCCGTCATAGCAAAATGCAGAGCTTTTCGGCGGCGGTGGCGGCGGCGGTATTACTATTACTCCCGTTGCTTTTATCGTAATTGAAAACGGTAAGTGCAGAATGATGCAGATTAATAATTACACATCTTCCGCAGATAGAGCTATCGCGATGATTCCTGAGCTTGTTGACAAGGTGACCGAGCTTCTTAAAAGCGATAAAGCAGAGGATAAAGCAGACGAAGCTGCCGAATAATATTATAATTAATAATCACCTGCATATTAATTATGTGGGTGATTATTTTGTTAAAGAAATTGTCGACAATATTTTTTGCACTCTTATTTATATTTGTTGTAAATTCTTCCGTAAAGACCTACGCCGCTGATTGCAGTGCGGAATCTGCCATTGTTGTTGACGCAAAATCTATGACTGTGTTATATGAAAAAAACGCGTATGAACAACGCTCCATTGCCTCAACAACTAAAATAATGACGGCATTAATTGCCCTTGAAAGCGGAAGGCTTGAGGAAACGGTAACGGTTAATAAAGCAATGCTTGATACAGAGGGCTCGTCCCTCGGACTTGGCGAAAATGATAAAATCAGCCTGTATGATTTAGTGGTGGGAATGATGCTTGCTTCGGGTAACGACGCTGCTAATGCTGTTGCTTTTTTTCTGTCGGATAGCATAGAAGGCTTTGCTGCCGAGATGAATAACAGAGCAGAAGAAATTGGAATGAAAAACACACTTTTTGTTACTCCATCGGGTCTTGACGAAAGTAATCATCACTCAACTGCGTTTGATATGGCGTTGTTAACCGCGGCGGCGGTTAAGCTTGACAGCTTCTGCAAAATTGTATCAATGCAAAAGGCCGAGATAACCGTTAATTCAAAAAAAATTACTGTTTATAACCACAACAGGCTTTTAAGCCTTGATAAAAATATTTTCGGTGTTAAGACGGGCTTTACCCAGCTTGCAGGCAGATGCCTTATTTCCGCAAAAAAATATAACGGCAACACGCTTATATGCGTTACCCTTAATGCGCCTGATGATTGGAATGACCACCTTTCTCTTTATAAAAGCTGTCAAAAGCAATATAAAAAAATCAGCGTTTCAAATACAATAAGCTTTAATGCAGTCGGCGGAGAAAAGGAATTCTTTACAGGCTCTTACAGCGGAGAATACTATATTTTGGGAGAAATAAAATTCAGAACATTTTTTAAGCCTTTCTATTACTCGCCTATAAAAAGAGGTGATAAAATAGGAGAGGTTTGGGTTTATAATAATAATGAAATAATTGAAAGACTGCCGATTGAGGCAGACGAGGATGTAAATTATGGCAGTATCAAATGATGTAAGATTACAGAAGTATATGGCGGAGTGTGGCGTTGCTTCAAGAAGAAAAAGCGAGGAGCTTATTGAAATGGGCAAGGTTAAGGTTAACGGTCATATTGCTCATATCGGCGACAAAATTAATCCGAAAAAGGATATTGTTACTGTAAAAGGTAAAAAAATTAATAAAGAAGAAAAGTTGTACTATCTTATGCTTAATAAGCCGCGAGGATATGTTACAACGGTATCCGACGAGCTTGGCAGAAAAACGGTAATGGACCTTATCGACATTAAAGCAAGGGTGTATCCTGTAGGAAGACTTGATAAGGATTCCGAGGGATTGCTCTTGCTTACCAACGACGGCTCCTTTGCAAACGCACTTACCCACCCAAAGCATAATTACGCCAAGGTTTACAGGGTAACGGTGAGGCAGTCCGTTAACGATGAAATTTTGGACAGGCTTAGAAACGGAATAGAAATAGACGGAAGAAAAACCGCCCCCTGCGATGTAAACATAATCACGCAGGAGGAGGGCAGAGTAGTGCTTGAATTTATTTTGCGCGAGGGCAGAAACCGCCAAATAAGAAAAATGTGCGAGGCGGTGGAGCTTCAGGTAGCAAGGCTAAAGAGAATATCAATAGGTCCTGTTAAATTGGGAATGCTCCAAACAGGTAAATACAGACAGCTTACCGATAACGAGGTAAGAAAGCTGATGCGTTCGTCTAATCCGCCAACTCAAAAGGAAGAGTAGCGTTCGGCTATTTTAACAATGAATTTTACCGCAACACAATTTATTTTAAGCAATTTATAAAATATTTTAAAATTAATAAATTATTTATTGATATTAATTTGTCAAAGTGTTAATATCTATAATAGGAAAATTTGGAATATTTTTAGATTTTCCTTTCTTTTTCAAATTATAGGAGGATATTAAAGTGAGTGATTTAGTAAAATCTAATGCACTTGCAAGGCTGGAGACTCTTTTTGACGACGGCGTTTTTACTCAAATAGACGCCTTTGCAAAATCTGCCGACGGTAATGCAGAGGTGGTTGCCGGCTTCGGCTCGGTAAACGGTAGTGCTGCATACGCTTTTTCTCAGGATATTGCCGTATCGGACGGTGCATTCAGTGTTGCTCAATGTGCAAAAATTAAAAAGATTTATGACCTTGCGTCGAAAACAGGCTGTCCTGTTATCGGTATTTACGACTCAAACGGCGTAAAGCTGACAGAGGGCTTTGAGGTTCTTAACGCATACGGCGAGCTTGTAAAGGCTTCTGCTTCAATAAGCGGTGTTTGTCCTCAAATTTCGCTTGTTGCCGGCTCCTGTCTCGGCACCTCGGCACTTATTGCAAATCTTGCCGATGTGGTTGTTGCGGTTAAAGACGCAGATTTTTATGTGTCTGCTCCTTCGGAGGTTACTTGTGAGCAGTCATATAAGGAGGGCACTGTTGATATTCTCTGTGATGATTTCAACTCTGCGGCAGAGGCTGTAAGAGATTTAGCGGCATTGTTGCCGTCAAACAATCTTTCACCTGCTCCTGTATTTGATTTTGCGGCTCCGCAGGCAGTGCCTGCAGATAATGCAGACGCTCTTTCAATAATCAATGCAGTTGCCGATGAGGCTTCCGTTATTGAAATTAAGGGAGGCTATTCCGCTTTAAACTGCAAAACTGCATTTGCTACCGTTATGGGCTCAACAGTAGGCTTTATCGGATTTGACGGCAAGGCGCTTTGCCCCGGATGCTGCTATAAGGCAGAGGCTATGATTAAGCTTTGCGACGCGTATTCAATTCCGATTATAACTCTTGTAAATGCAAACGGCGTAATTAACGAAAGAGAAAATCAAGCTCTCGTAGCCTTAACAAAGCTTACATCTGCATATGCCACCGCAACCTGCCCTAAAATTTCCGTTATAACAGGCTCTGCTGTAGGTGCGGCATATATTACCCTTGCCGGTAAGGGAGCTAACGCTGATTTAACAATAGCTTGGGATTCAAGTGTTGCTTCTCCTCTTGACGCCGATGCGGCTGTTGCATTTCTGTTTAACGACAGGCTTGCCGCAGGAGAAAGCAGGGAAGACCTTAAAAAAGAATACGAGCAGACTATTGCATCTCCATTTACAGCCGCCGCCTGCGGTGCTGTTGATGATATTTGTACTGCACAGGATACAAGGTCAAGAATTATATCGGCTCTTGATATGCTTGCAGGAAAAAGAGAAAGCACTCTGCCGAGAAAGCACAGCGTAAAATAAATTTTAAGTAAATTACATGGAGGATTAAAGATATGAAAAATTATACTATTACAGTTAACGGAACACCGTATAGCGTAACTGTTGAGGAAGGCTCATCATCAGCTCCTGCGGCACCTGTTGCCGCCGCTCCTGCCGCCGCACCTGTACCGACTCCGGCCGCACCAAAGGCTGCTCCTGCCGCTTCAGGCTCACAGGGCAGTGTAAAGGTTGAGGCTCCTATGCCGGGTAATATTCTTGATGTTAAGGTTTCCGTCGGCGCCGCAGTTACAAGCGGTCAGGTGCTTTGTATTCTTGAAGCTATGAAAATGGAAAACGAAATAGTTTCTCCTCAGGACGGCACAGTTGCTTCTGTTAATGTAAGCAAGGGCGATAGTGTTGAGGCAGGACAGGTTATCATTACATTAAGCTGAGAGGTGTCGTAAATGGCTAAAATCGGAATTACAGAAACAGTCCTGCGTGACGCTCATCAGTCATTGATTGCCACCCGAATGACAACCGATGAATTTTCAGGCATTCTTGAAAAGCTTGATAAAATCGGTTATCATTCTCTTGAATGTTGGGGCGGCGCTACCTTTGACTCCTGCTTAAGATTTCTTGACGAGGACCCGTGGGACAGGCTTCGTCTTATTAGAGAAAAATGTCCGAATACAAAGCTTCAAATGCTTTTCAGAGGTCAGAATATGCTTGGCTACCGCCACTATTCCGACGAGCTTGTTGATTATTTTGTAAAAAAGAGTATCGACAACGGTATAGATATTTTAAGAATATTTGACGCCCTTAACGATGTTCGTAATTTGCAGACCGCAATTAATGCGGCAAAGAAATACGGCGGTCATGTTCAGGCGGCAATTTCCTATACAACAGGTCCCGTTTTTGATATTGAGTATTATTGCAATTATGCCCGTCAGCTTGAGGAGGCAGGTGCAGATTCTATCTGCATTAAGGATATGGCCGGTCTTTTGACTCCCTACGGAACATACGACCTTGTAAAAGCTCTTAAGGAAACCGTTAAGGTTCCAATTCAGCTTCATTCTCACTATACCTCAGGCCTTGCCTCTATGGTGCATCTTAAGGGTGTTGAGGCAGGCGTTGATGTTATTGATACGGCTATAAGTCCTCTTGCTATGGGAACATCTCATCCTGCTACCGAATCTATGGTTGCCGCATTCAAGGATACACCGTACGATACGGGACTTGATATAAAAGCGCTTACAGAGATAAGAGATTTCTTTACACCGCTTCGCGAAAAATATCTTGAGTCAGGATTGCTTGATCCCAAAATGCTTGGCTGTGATTCTAACACCCTTCTTTCTCATGTTCCGGGCGGTATGCTTTCAAACCTTGTTTCTCAGCTTAAGAAGGCAGTC
>CALYNN010000042.1 GCA_945221685.1 uncultured Clostridia bacterium
CTGTTAAGCTATGCGCCGAAAAGCACGGTATACCCGTTTATCAGCCTGTTTCGTTGAAAAATGACGACGAGATTGAAAAAATCAAAGGCTTTAACGCCGACGCTATTATAGTTGTTGCCTACGGCAAAATACTTTCCGAAAGTATTTTATCTGCGTCAAAATACGGCTGTATAAATGTTCACGCCTCACTGCTTCCAAAATACCGCGGCTCTGCGCCTATTCAGTGGTCTGTTCTAAACGGCGATAAGGAAACCGGAGTAACGGTCATGCAGATGGACAGAGGCATAGATACAGGCGATATGCTTTATGTTGAGAAAACCGAAATCGGTGAAAATGAAACCTCTCAGGAGCTGTTTGAAAGGCTTTCTGTTATCGGAGCAAACGCTCTTGTTAAGGTTCTTGATAATATTGAGTATTACCAAAAAAACAGAAAGGCTCAGCCTTCCGGCGATTTCGGCTATGCAGAAAAAATAACAAAAGTGTTAAGCTCTATTGATTGGAGCAGGTCTGCCGACGAAATTCATAATCAGGTAAGAGGACTCCAGTCCTGGCCCTGCGCCGTGACTTATTTTAACGGAAAGCAGTTAAAAATTCATAAAACCGTTAAGTCCGATAAAACTGCTGATAAAGCAGGAAAAATTGTTGATAATAAAAATAGTCTTACTGTTTGCTGCGGCGACGGCAGGTGCCTTGATATTGAATATCTTCAGCTTGAGGGCAAAAAGAAAATGGACGCAAAATCATTTTTGCAGGGAAATAATATTGAAATAGGAACGGTTTTGGGTGAGTAATATGGGAACTTATTTTGCTTATTATTTAACAGGATTTATAATGATACCTGTTTTTATATTTGCTTTATATTGTCAGCTTAAGGTAAAAAGCGCCTTTGGCAAATATTCTAAAGTGAGAAACAGAAGAAATATGACCGGTGCTGACGCCGCTTATCAGCTTTTGATGATTAACGGAATAACCGATGTTAAGATTAAACAAATTCCCGGAAGCCTTACGGATTATTACGATCCCACAAAAAAAGAAATCTGTCTTTCACAGGATGTGTTTAATTCCACAAGCGTTGCCGCTGTGGGTGTCGCCTGTCACGAGGCAGGGCATGCCTGTCAGCACGCTCAGGGATATGCGGCTCTTAAAATAAGAAATGCCATTATTCCCGTAACAAAAATCGGCTCAATGCTCGGTGTGCCTCTTGCACTAATCGGTATGTTTTTATATAGTGATCCGCTGATTTATGCAGGCTTGATATTGTATTCTGCCGTTGCACTTTTTCAGCTTATAACGCTTCCAGTTGAATTTAACGCTTCTAAAAGAGCGCTTCAAACTATAGAAAGAAGCGGCTTTTTAGAGGGAGAAGAATATGCAGGCGCTAAAAGAGTTTTAACTGCCGCCGCCTTAACCTATGTTGCGGCATTGGCGTCTGCCCTTGCAACAATATTAAGACTGCTTTTAATAGCAAACAGAGGTAACAGACGGTAATGGAAAAAAGCTTGCGGCTTATTGCCTTTGAAATATTGCACAAAATATTTTACAGCGGTTCCTATTCAAATATTGCTCTTGATAACGCACTTGATAACATAACCGAAAGCAAGTCATTTGTAAGTGCTCTTGTTTACGGTGTTGCCGAAAGAAAAATTACTCTTGATTACTATATCGGCAAATATTTAAAAAAGCCTGCCAAGCCTAAGGTTATGACGGTTTTGCGGTTAGGTGCTTATCAAATACTGTATATGAGCAGGGTTCCAAACAGTGCGGCAGTAAATGAAAGCGTTAAGCTTGCAAAGGAAATTAAGCTTGATTACTATTGCCCTTTAGTTAACGCCGTGCTACATAAAATTGCAGACGATAAAGAAATACTGACTGATAATTCCTTGATTTATTCCGTTCCCGAAAATTTGCTTAATATGTGGTATAAGCAATACGGGAGAGAAACGGTTGAAGGCTTTTTGCCTAATATCAACGGCAGGCCTCCGCTTTTTGCAATTCCAAACTCCCTTAAAACAGATAACAAAAATCTTGTTAAGCTTCTTCTTGATGAGGGAATTGAGTGTGAAAATATCGGCAAAGCAGTAATGATTAATTCCGCGGCGGATATAGGAAGTCTTGACTCGTTTAAAAAAGGCTTGTTTCATATTGAGGATTTATCAAGCTATGAATGTGCATCGGTACTAAATGCAAAAGAGAACGATGTGGTTTTGGATATTTGCTCTGCACCCGGCGGCAAGGCTTTTACAATTGCGGAGCAAATGAATAACAAGGGCATTATATACGCCTTTGATTTATACAGCCAACGACTAAAGCTTATCAGCAATGGAGCTGAAAGACTCGGTATAGATATTATTAAAACTGCCGTTAATGACGGCACTGTTTTCAATGATGAAATTCCGAAGGCAGATAGAATTTTGTGCGATGTGCCGTGTTCGGGCTTTGGAATTATTCGAAGAAAGCCCGAAATAAGATATAAGGAGCTTGACTCTGTAAAGGACCTGCCAAAGCTTCAGCTTGAAATTTTAACTGTATCATCAAGGTATTTGAAGAATAAGGGTACTCTTGTATATTCAACCTGTACTCTAAATCAAAAAGAAAATGAAAGAGTTGTTGAAGCATTTTTAAACAGCAACAGCGAATTTTCGCTTATTAACCAAAAAACAACTTTTCCCGAAAAGCTTGGAGGCGACGGCTTTTTCAGGGCAGTAATGATGAAAAATGAAAACTGACATAAGAGCATTTACCTTCGATAAATTAAATAGTGAACTGTCTTCTTTAGGCCTTCCTGCGTTTAGAACAAAGCAGATTTTTAAATGGCTTCACCAATACGGCTGCAGCTCCTTTGATGAAATGACAAATATTTCAAAAGCCTTGAGAGCTCAGCTCGAGGAAAGATTTTATATCGGAAGCTGCTATGTTGAGGATAAATATGTTTCCTCTATAGACGGCACGGTGAAATATCTTTTTAGGCTTCACGACGGCGAATATATTGAGTCTGTTATAATGAAATACAAATACGGTTATACGATTTGCGTTTCGTCGCAGGTGGGTTGTAAAATGGGGTGCACCTTTTGTGCCTCTGCCATTGCAGGCTTTAAACGCAATCTTACTGCGGGAGAAATTGAAGTCCAGCTTATAGCCGCCCAAAAGGACTTGAATATAAAAATTTCACACATTGTGCTTATGGGAATAGGGGAGCCTCTTGATAATTTTGATAATCTTATTGATTTTCTGAATAATGTCAATAATCCCGACGGCTTAAATATATCTATGAGAAATATTACCGTATCAACCTGCGGTATAGTTCCTAATATTTACAGGCTTATAGATTACAATCTTCAGCTTACTTTAACCGTATCGCTGCACGCGTCTAACGATAATATCAGGTCAAGGACAATGCCTGTCAGCAGGAAATATTCCATAGACGAGCTGCTAAGTGCCTGTAAGGTATATGCTGAAAAAACAGGCAGGAGAGTTAGCTTTGAATATACTTTAATTAAGGGAGTTAACGACAGTGCAGAAAACGCCAAAGAGCTTTCCTTAAGGCTTAAGGGTATGCTTTGCCATGTTAATCTTATACCTGTTAATGATGTTAAGGAAAGCGGTAATATAAGCTGCAGTCGCGAGGAAATTTTAAAATTTCAGAATATATTGAAAAGAAACGGAATTAATGCTACAATAAGAAGAACTCTCGGTGCTGACATTAACGCTTCCTGCGGTCAGCTGAGAAGGCTTAAAAAGCGAGGTGAAATTGATGAAAATTGTTGCTAAAACAGACAAGGGCCGCGTTAGGTCTTCTAATCAGGACGCATACGCCGTTGGCGAATTTTCCGATGAGGTTGTATGGGCGGTTGTCTGTGACGGTATGGGCGGCGCTGCCGGCGGAAATATTGCTTCTGCCCTTGCTGTTAAGGTAATCAGCGATAAAATTAACGCCTCCTACCGTGAAAAAATGCGTGATTCATCAATACAAAATATGCTCGATTCTGCGCTTACTGCCGCAAATATCGAGGTTTATGATTTTGCCGAGGCAAATACAGAATTAAAAGGAATGGGCACTACCGTTGTGTGCGCAATTGTAAGAGACGGTCAGGCGTTTATTGCTCATGCAGGCGATAGCCGCGCCTACATTATCAGCGAAGATAATGACGCAAGACAGGTTACGGTTGACCACAGCGTCGTTCAGGATTTGCTTTCAAAGGGTAAAATAACAAGTGAGGAAGCCGAGCATCACCCCAATAAAAATATTATTACAAGGGCAGTAGGTGTTGATAAAAATATCAAGATTGATTTTGACCAAATTGACCTTGAGGCAGGTGATACGGTGCTTCTTTGTACCGACGGCTTATCAAATTATGTTACTAATGAAGAAATGATAGATATTATGAGTGACGGCAAGCACTATGCTTTTGCCGACAGGCTTGTAAATAAAGCCAACGAAAACGGCGGAGGCGACAATATTACCGTCGTTATTATTTCTGAATAACGGAGTTGAAATAATTTATGGATAATTATGTAGGCAAGCGCCTTGACGGCAGATATGAAATACAGGAGATTATCGGCGTTGGCGGTATGTCGGTTGTATATAAGGCTTACGACAGCGTTGACGACAGAATTGTTGCAGTAAAAATTCTTAAGGATGAATTTTTAACTAACGATGATTTTGTTCGCCGTTTTAAAAATGAAAGCAAGGCAATTGCTCTTCTTTCTCACCCTAATATTGTTAAGGTGTATGATGTTAGCTTTGGTGAAAAGCTTCAGTATATTGTAATGGAGTATGTTGACGGTATTACACTTAAGGAGTATATACAAAAGCAAAATTCAATTACATGGAATGAAGCTCTGTTTTTTACCGAGCAGATACTTAAAGCACTTCAACACGCCCACGATAAAGGAATTGTTCACAGGGATATTAAGCCGCAGAATATTATTCTTTTATCTAACGGTGATATTAAGGTTGCCGATTTCGGAATTGCCCGCTTTTCAAGAAGCGACACAAAGACCTTAACAGATACCGCTATAGGCTCTGTTCATTATATCAGTCCTGAACAGGCTAAGGGTGAGTTTACGGATGAAAAGGCGGATATATATTCGGTAGGGGTGGTTTTGTACGAAATGCTTACAGGCAGAGTTCCCTTTGAAGCAGACAGTGCTGTTTCCGTAGCACTTATGCAGCTTCAGAAATCCGCCAAAAAGATTACCGAAATTAATCCGGATATTCCGTTGGGTATTGAGCAGATTTGCGAAAGAGCAATGCAAAAGGACCCTAACGACCGTTACCAAACCGCCGCTGAATTTCTTATAGATGTTGAGGAGGTAATTAAAAATCCAAACGCTACCTTTGATTATTCCTGCTTTGTTGATAAAAATCCAACTAAGTATGTAATTAAAAACAGTGACGGAGTTACTTCCAACGAGGAATATGAGGAGGATTATTCCGATGAAGAATATTATGATCCCAACCATAAGAAAAAGGTAATAACTGCTGTTTCCGTCGGCGTTGTTCTTTTAATTTGTGCAATCATAGGTCTTGTTTTTCTCATTACCGGAAATGTAAATACAAAGGCAAGTATTCTTGATAATTTTGTAGGTTGCTCTTATGATGAGCTTAAAAGCTCAAATAAATACGATTATGAATTTATTCTTGAAAGCGAAAAAAGCAACGAATATGAGCCGGGCATTGTAATCAGGCAGTCGCCCGAGGCCGGAACAAAGGTTTTGGCAGGCAGTCAGGTGCGGCTTGTTGTAGCCGCTTCGGCGGACGATATTTCTGTTCCTAATATATATAATCTTGACAGTGATAAAGCCAAAAAGGCTCTTGAAAACGAAGGTCTTAAAAATTATAAGATAACTACCGTATCAAGCGAAACCGTTGAAGAAGGAAAGGTTGTTTACTCAGATCCTAAGGCAGGAAGCGTTGTTTCCTCCGATACGCAGATTATTATTTATTTAAGCTCCGGACCCACTACAGAGATTGTTGAAAATATTACTATGCCCGATGTTGTCGGACTTAAGCAGGAGGGTGCAAGAGCCTTCCTTGAAAAATCCGGCTTCACTAATATCAATTTTGTTACTAAAGACAGTGAACTGCCCAAGGGAGTTGTTTTAAGTCAGTCACCGGCGGCGGGTGCAACTGCTTTAGCTGATGATACTGTTAAGATTACTATTTCCTCAGGAGTTACTACTACAACAACAAAGGCAGTTTCAAAAATATCCCTGTCTGTTGCTTTGCCCGAAATAAAAAATGCAGACGGCTCTTATGTTTCGGATACTCTTGTAGTTGAGCTTGACGGCGAAACATATCTCAGCCAAAGCGTTTCACTTAAGGGTGGAAATGCAAATGTAAGTATTACTGTTGAAGATAGCGACAGCGTTAAAATTCGAGTATCTCTTGAGCAATGCGGAAATGTTGAAACCCGCACCGTAAAGACAGATAAGAGTCAAAAGCTTACTATGGATTTCAGCACACCTGTTAACAGCAGTATCATTCCCGATACAAAGCCTACGGAAGAAACAACTTCCACGGAGTGAGGTCAGTATGATTGATGGCAGAGTTATAAAAGGTATAGGCGGTTTCTACTATGTAGAAGCCGCTGATACTATATACGAATGTAAAGGCAGAGGAAAGCTTAAGCAAAATAAAAACTCCTTACTTGTAGGTGATTATGTGTCTATTTCGGTAAACGATAATGCCGAAAACACAATTGATGAAATAAAGCCGCGAAAAAATCAGCTTGTTCGTCCTCCGCTTTCTAATTTGGATAGGCTTTTTATTGTTGCCTCGGTTGCTGACCCTGCAATAAATACCTTTGTTACGGACAGACTGATTGCAATAGCAGAGCATAAAGGAATTGAGCCTGTTATCGTTCTTACTAAAATTGACCTTGACAGTAGCTATAAAATGTATTTCGATATGTATAAAAAGGCGGGCTTTAAGGTTATAGCCTGTAACAACAAAACAGGTCAGGGTGCTGACGAGGTACTGGAGCTTATTACTGGTAAAACAAGCGCATTTACGGGGAATACAGGCGCAGGCAAATCATCGCTGTTAAATATGATAGATTGCTCACTTAATCTTGAAACAGGGGAAACAAGCAAGAAGCTTGGCAGAGGCAGACATACAACCCGCTACTGTTGCCTATACAAGATTAACGGTGGCTATGTTGCGGATACTCCCGGATTTTCTGCAGTGGATTTTGAAAAATGCGAAAAAATTCTTAAGCAGGATTTACCTTATTGCTTCAGAGAATTTATTCCTTTTCTTGACGGATGTAAATTTCAAACAAGCTGTTCTCATATTAACGATAAGGGGTGTGCCGTTGTTAAAGCAGTTGAGGACGGGTTGATTTCTAAACAGCGTCACGAAAACTATATAAGGCTTTATAATGAGGTTAAAGACATTAAGAAATGGGAAATGAAATAAAAAAATGCACCGTTATCTCCGGTGCGCCTGAAAACGATTTATCATATTATGACAAATATTTAGACGACAGATTTATAATTTGTGCAGACAGTGGGTATTTGAAATGCAAAAGACTTTCGGTAAAACCCGATTTAATAATAGGGGATTTTGATTCCTCCGATTATCCCGATTATGATTGCGAAATTATTTCTCTTCAGGTAAGAAAGGATGATACGGACACCTTTCACTGCGTTAAGGAGGCTGTAAGCCGCGGCTTTAACGATATTGTTATTTTAGGCGGTATCGGCTCAAGGCTTGACCATACCTATGCAAATATTCTTTCTGTTAACTTTTGCTTCGACAGAGGAGTAAGCTGTTGCCTTATTAACGGTAATAATAAAATTTCTGTTTTTTCAAAAAGTATTGTTATAGATAATTGCGAGTATGAGCATTTTTCGTTGTACGCTCTTTTTGATAAATGCACTGGAGTTACTATAGAAAATTCTTTATACGATATAAATGATTATACTATTGAGCCCTTTGAGCAGTTTTCTCAAAGCAACGGCTTCAAAAGCAGCTATTGTAAGATTACAGTTAAAAGCGGAAAAGTTTTGCTTTTTCAGTGTAACGATTAGCTCTCCTTTTCATAGAATGTAGTAAACGCGATGATAGTGAGGTGTTTCTACAATGAAAAAGATGTGCAGGCGTGATTTTTTGTGGATTGCTTTCGGCGCAGGATGCGTTATAGCCTGCTGTTGTCCGACAGTTTGGATTACACGAATACTTGCTATTGTAGTAATTATCCTTGGTATTATTTGCTGCAAAAAATAGTGGGGGAGTTTTTATGAAGGTAATACTGATAAGAAGTCCAAAGCTGCTTGCACCTATTTTAAGATCTATTTTTAAAATTCAAAAAGTAAAAAGCTAAACATATTCAGCCGCCGTAATTTTACGGCGGTATTTTGTTATATTTCGGTTTGTATAAGCATAGTTATTTATAGAAACTGTAAAGGAGAGTTAATATGGAACTGTGCAAGGAGTACAAATCACTTTGCTTTAATGAAAGCAGAGAAAAAATACGGGAAAGTGTGGAGCTTGATTTTCAGGAAAATCTTCCGCAGTATCTTGACGATATTGAAAAAATTATCAGGTGTTCCGTTAATTCCACCGTAACTGATTATGATTTTCATAATTCGTCAATAACAGTTTACGGAAAATCAATAATCAGCATTACATATAAATCGGGTGATTCCTGTATTCTTTCCAATATATTTGAAGAAGAATTTTCCAAATCATTTGAATTAAATAATTGTGAAAGCTTTTGCTTTGCCAAAATTAAGCTTAAAACAAAATATAATAATATTCATTTAATTAACCAAAGAAGAATTGATGTTCATACTGCTCTTTCAGTATATATTGAAGCCTTTTGCAGTAACAGCGCGGAATATCTTTGCTCCTGCAAAAATGCTTTCTTTAAAAGCTATAATGCAGAGTGTCTGTCATGCAAAAGCAGTGGTACTGCCGGTATTGACTTTGACGAAAATATAAGTGTTATTGAAAATGATACTCAAATTAAAAATATCATAAACTGCTTTGCTGACTGCAGAATTGACGATAAAAAAATAATTAAGGATAAAATGCTTGTTAAGGGCACTGTCAGCGTTTGCTTTGTTTATGAATGTATGAACGGTGAAATTCAAAAGACGGCAACGGCGTTTACTGTAAGTAAGATAATCGAAGCAACAAATCTTGACGAAAATGACACAGCTTTTGTTTTTGCATCAATATCAAATGCTTTTGTAAAAGCTAAGGCAGATGAAAGCAACAATCTTAAAATTATAGAGTTTGCTGGAAAAGCAACGGTTAATTATCAGATTTATTCTACCGAAAATATTCATGTAAATATAGATTCTTATGTTCCTCACTATAAAACAAATACTCAGTTAAAATCATTAAATATCAAAGAAAATCCACAGCTTTTCTATGATGACAAAACCCTCGAGCTTGATTTTGATTGCGACGGCGAGCTTGTTGAAATCATTGACCTGCAGGCAAAAATAACAAATCAGGAAATAGTTGACTCCTGCTTAAAGCTTGAGCTTTGCCTGTCCTTTATTTATTATGATGACAAAAGTAATATTTGCTTTTGTGAAAAAAAGAAGGAAACTCAAATCCGTCTTGCCGACAGTAAGCTTTCGGGAAGCTGTAATACCTCATTGCTGTCCTACGATTATGTAATTAAAAACGGTGGAAGAATTGCATTAAGAGCAAATCTTGAATATCAGGCATTTTTATTTACAGACAGTAAGATTAATTTTATTACAGATGTTGATGTGAGCGACGAAATATCTTCAGTTAATTCTCCTCAGCTTACATTGTATTTTGCAGATAAAGAAGAAGATACCTGGGAAATTGCAAAAAGGTTCTCAACCTCTGCACAGTTAATTATTGATGAAAACGGTCTCAGTTCCGATATAGTTGACAGTAAAAGAATATTGCTTATTCCGGGAATATGAGGTGATAAAATGAATAACAGTATTTACAGAGATATTTCAAAAAGAACCAACGGAGATATTTATATCGGCGTTGTCGGCCCTGTAAGAACAGGTAAATCAACCTTTATAAAAAGATTTATGGATTCGATGGTTATACCTAATATTTCCGACGGATTTGCAAAAGAAAGGGCAAAGGACGAACTGCCGCAGTCAGCCGCAGGCAGAACCATTATGACCACCGAGCCAAAGTTTATTCCCGAGGAAGCAGTAGAGCTTACAATGGATAATAATATTAATATGCGTGTAAGATTAATCGACTGTGTTGGATATATCGTTCCAAGCCTGTCTCTTATACACATCTGACGCTGCCGACGATCTTACGCGTGTA
>CALYNN010000043.1 GCA_945221685.1 uncultured Clostridia bacterium
GTATGAAGCTTACAGGTACTGTTAAGTCACTTACAAGCTACGGTGCATTTGTTGATATCGGCGGTATGGACGGTATGATTCATATCAGCGAGCTTTCCTGGAACCGCATTAAGCATCCGTCAGAGGTTGTTAATGTAGGCGACGCCGTAGAGGTAACAATCAAAAAGCTTGATGACGAAACAAAGAAAATTTCTCTTGGCTTTAAAAAGCTTGAGGACAACCCCTGGGAAATCCTTAAGAGAGATTATCCTGTTGGTACTGTATGCAAGGCAAAGATTGTCAGCATTGCCGCCTTCGGTGCATTTGCAAACATTATCCCCGGTATTGACGGCTTAATTCATATCAGCCAAATTTCGTGGGAAAGAATTAAGACTCCGGCAGACGCTCTTGCCGTTGGTGACGAGGTTGAGGTTAAGATTATCGACATCGACTTCGACAAGAAGAGAGTTTCTCTCTCAATTAAAGAGCTTCTCGAAAAGCCTGAGGAAACAATTCCTGCCCTTGCTGATGAAGCACAGGAGGAGGCTCCTGAGGAAACTGCCGATACTGCTGAGGAAGCAGTTGAAGAAGCAGCAGTTGAGGAAGCTGTTGCCGAGGAAGCTCCTGCAGAAGCAGAGGAATAAGCTCCGGCAGAAGAATAATCCTAATATACATAAAATCCGAATCCATATGGGTTCGGATTTTTTTGCAATAATTTTCAGATATAGCAAGCGGCATTGACTTTTAAATCAATGCCGTTTGTTCCTCTTTATTCATTTGTTACTAACGCTTATCGGTAGAATCTTTGTTTAATGATAAAAAAGCAAAAAGTCTTTAATATTACAAAAAATTCGCTGTTGTTAAAACAGCGAATTCATAAGGTTTTCATATATTCCTGCAGGATTTTGTAAAAATCGTTCTTTGATAAATTCCGCCTGTGTTTGCGTTGGAACAAAAAGGCTGAGCGTCATAAAGTCACTGTCAACATCGCTGACATGGAGAGTCACCTGAAAACCGTTTGCGGCTTCGTTAATGGTAACCTTATTTTCCTTGCTGTTTATATCGCGCTTTGCAAGCTTTCTTACAAGGGCAATGCTCTTTTCTCTTATCGTTATCGGCAAATCGTTTTCAACTATTTCAACTGCAAATTTGCAATCGGGAACGATTGTTAAAAATCCCTCGCTGTCCTCAATAAAATAGCCCTTGCTTTTCATTTTTGAAATTGCGTCGGAAACCTCAAAATAATTAGCAATTCTTCCCTCAACCAAAGCCTCAACAATAGTTTTGGAAGTAATTTTTTCTGAACAATTTGCAAGAATGTAGCATACTATTATTACAATGGTTGAGCTTGAGCGCAGTCCGCCGTCGTCAATTCCTGCGGTAAATGCGTCAAATTCCAGGGCAGGATTAAATTCCTTATCGGTATTGTTAATATCATTATCCATTATTACACCACCTTCAGTCATTGTATTTTAACACATCTTTATGAATCTTGCAATAATATATTATTTGTGATATAAATAATATATAAAATGAATTTAAAGGAGAATTTTAAAATGACAGAAATTACAAAAGACACTATTATAGGCGATATTCTTGATGCTTGTCCCGACGCGGCGCCTCTATTTTTAGAAATAGGTATGCACTGCTTGGGTTGCCCATCATCAAGAGGCGAAACTGTTGAGCAGGCTTGCCTTGTTCACGGCACCGATGCTGATGAGCTTGTAGCAAAAATCAACGCCTTTATGTCCAAATGATTAACCTTTCCAAAAGGCTTTCGGCTGTTGCCTCTTTAGTAGAAAGAGGCTCTGCCGTTGCGGACATCGGAACTGACCACGGCTATATTCCCGTATATCTTTTTCAAAACGGAATTATTAAAAGAGCAGTTGCCGCAGATATAAACAGTAAACCCCTTTCCTCCTGCCGAGCGCTTGTTAAGCAGGAGGGACTGGACGGAGCTATTGAAGCCCGCATTTCAGATGGGCTTGATTCTTTGCGCCCTGATGAATACGATACTGTTATAATTGCAGGTATGGGCGGAGAAATGATTGCCGATATTCTATCAAGAGCTGAATCTCTTGAGGATAAGCATATTATTTTAAATCCTATGACTCACCCCGAAATTGCCCGAAAATTCCTTTATGATAACGGATACGAAATTTTTACCGATATTATCGTTGCTGACGGCAGGTATCACTATTCTGTTTTTGATGCACGCTATACAGGTAAAATTTCAAGCAAGACCAAAACAGATTATTTCCTTGGTAATATTACCGATTTCAGCGACAGGGAATATTTTTTGCACTTACTAAATTATCTCAAAAATAAAGAAAAATCCGGCGAGGATTTAAGTGAAATAATCAACGCCGTTGAAAATGTATTACAAACGAAAGGCTAATAACATGACCACCGTAAAAAACATTTACGACTACATAAATACCATTGCTCCCTTTGAAACACAGGAGGAGTGGGATAATTCGGGCTTTCTTGCAGGTGATTTCAGAGGGCAGGTGAAAGCTGCCGTTTTAGCTCTTGACTGCACTAAAGAAGCAGTCGCATTTGCAAAAAGCGTTAACGCCGATTTGATTATTACTCATCATCCTGTTATTTTTAACCAAATAAAAAGCGTTACCAAGGGAACTGCTCTGTATGAGCTTGTAAGCAGCGGCATTTCGCAGATTAGCGTTCATACTCCGTATGATAAGGCGCAGGGCGGCATAAACGATAATTTGGCAGAAATGTTGGGGTTAAAAAACACAAAGCACCTTGAAGACGGTTACCTTGTTGCCGGGGAGCTCGAAAGTGAAATGAGCATTGACGATTTTGCTCAGCTTGTTTCCGATGCTTTAGGCACAAGCGGCATAAGATATACGGATACAGACAGAATTATAAAAACCGTTGCAGTAGGCGGGGGAGCCTGCGGTGAGTTTATTGATAACGCAGTTAAAAACGCCGATTGCTTCGTTACCGGTGATTTAAAATACCACGAAATGCTTGATGCACAGCAAATGGGCTATGCCGTTATTTCGGCAGGTCATTTTGAAACGGAAAATCTTCCGTTTCTTAAGCTTAAGGAAAAGCTTGAAAAAATATTTGTTGATGTGGAGTTTATTGCGGCACCTGCCGAAAATCCCGTACTCTCATTGTAATCACAGAAAAAAGCAAAGGAAATAAAATGGCACTTGACGGAATTTTTTTGTTTCACTTAAAAAACGAAATATCGGATTTTGCCCTTAACAGCAGAGTGGATAAGATTTATCAGCCGTCTAAAGACGAGCTGCTTATTAATTTGCGCTCACGGCAGGGGACTAAAAAGCTTCTTATTTCCTGCAACGCTGATTCGGCACGAATTCATTTTACCGATTTTCCGCCTGAAAACCCTGCGAAGCCTCCTATGCTTTGCCTGCTTTTGCGCAAAAGATTGTCGGGCGCGTGGATAACAGGAATTGAGCAGGATAATCTTGAAAGAATTTTGCGTATTAATTTCAGCACCACCGATGAGCTTGGTGATAAAGCAAGCTATTCGCTGATTGTTGAAATAATGGGCAAGTATTCAAATATCATTTTTGTTGACAGCAATAACAGAATTATTGATTCAATGAAAAGGGTAGATGATAGTAAGTCGAGATACAGGGAAATTTTGCCGGGAGTAACCTATGTTGCTCCTCCTTCACAGGATAAATTAAATATTTTAAGCGACGATATTAACGAAATAAAAAGCCGAATTTACAGCGGCTCAAAGGGAATTTACAAGTCTGCCATGAATACGCTTTTGGGCATTTCTCCTATAGTTTGCCGAGAGCTTGAAAACGGACTTTCGGTTGAAGAACTAAAAGCCTATGCCGAAAATCCCGTCCCTATTGAAATTATTGTTGATAATATGCCAAAGGATTTTTCCTTTATGGATATTAAGCAGTACGGCTCGCTGGCGCAGGTTAAAAGGCTTGAAAGCTTCTCAAAGCTGCTTGACTGCTACTACTATGAGCGCGTGCGCCTTATGAGAATAAAGGCAAGAAGCGCCGACCTTTTCAAAAGGATAAACACGCTTCTTGAAAGAAGCGTAAGAAAAGCACATACAAGAGAGTCGGAGCTTGAGGACTGCAAGGATAAGGAGCAATACAAAATCTTCGGCGACCTTATTTGTACTTATCAGTACCGGCTTGAAAAAGGCTCCCCATACTATGATTTACCGAATTTTTATGACGACGGAAAAATCGTTCGTATTCCTGCCGATATGGCGCTTACTCCCTCGGAAAATGCCCAAAAGTATTATAAAGAATACAGAAAGAAGCAGGTGGCGCAGGAAAAGCTAAATGACTTTATTCGCGAGGCTAAAGAGGAAGCACAGTATTTTGAGACTGTTCTTGACGCTCTTTCAAGAGCAGAAACAGACAGTGAAATCACCGCAATAAAGCAGGAGCTTTCCTCTCAGGGATATATTAAAAGCTACTCAGACAAAAAATCCGACAGCAAGCGAAAAAATGAAAAAGCTCTTAAGCCTATGCAGTTTATGACAACTGACGGCTTCAGCGTTTTTGTCGGCAGAAACAATGTTATGAATGACAGGCTCACCTTAAAAACAGCCAAAAACTACGATACCTGGTTTCATACTCAATCCTGCCCCGGAAGCCATGTTATTTGCGAAACCGCCGGCAGAGAGATAACAGATACGGCAATACGCGAATGTGCGGTGCTTGCGGCGTATTTCAGCGAAGCCAGAGAATCGTCCAATGTTGCCGTAGATTATACCCTTGTAAAAAATATAAAAAAGCCTGCGGGTGCCAAGCCGGGCTTTGTTGTTTATGAAACTTATAAAACCGAGTTTGTAACTCCGCTTATGGAGGAGGTTGAAAAACTGAAGAATGAGTAATACTGCTATAATTTTAGGTGCAGGCTCAGGCACAAGAATGAAATCGGAAAAAAGTAAGCTGTTGCTTGAGCTTTGCGGAAAAACGGTTATTGAACGAACGGTAGAAAAATTTGCTTCATCACCGTATGTTGACGAGGTTATTGTGGTTTGTCGCGAGGCGGATTTGGAAGCCTTTGAAAAGCATTTGTCAAAGTATGAGTTAAGCTATTGCTTCGGCGGCAGTACAAGGCAGGAAAGCGTAGCAAATGCCGTCGAAACAATAGATGAAGCTGATTTGCTTATTATTCACGACGGGGCAAGACCGCTGATAACCGAAAAAGAAATAGCCGACGCGGTTATGGCGTCGAAAAAAAACGGGGCCGCCGCAGTTGGAGTTCCCGTTAAGGATACAATTAAGATTGTTGACGGTAATATGCAGATTGTCAGTACGCCCGACCGTTCCTCGTTGGTGGCAATTCAAACTCCGCAGGTGTTCAGCTTTAAAATATATAAGCAGGCATTGGAGCTTGCAAAGCAGCAAAATGCAGATTTTACCGATGACTGCGCTTTATTTGAAAATATGGGAATTCCTGTTTTTGCCGTAAAGGGCGAATACTCAAACATCAAAATTACCACGCCTGAGGATATACCTATGGCAGAGAGTATTATTAAAATGAGGGGTGAAAAATAATGAGAATAGGTCATGGCTACGATGTTCACCGCTTTGCCGAAAACAGAAGGTGCATAATCGGCGGTGTTGAAATTCCCTACATTCAGGGACTTTTGGGGCATAGCGATGCCGATGTACTTCTTCACGCTGTTTCCGACGCCTTGCTTGGTGCCGCCGCTATGGGAGATATAGGCCATCTTTTTCCCGATACAGACGAAAAATGGAGGGGCGCAGACAGTCTCCATTTATTGAAAGAGTTTGTAAATAAGCTTGAACAGCAGGAATACAGAGTAGTTAATATTGATTCAACAATTCTTGCACAGGTGCCGAAAATGGCGCCCTATATCAGCTTAATGAGAAAAAATATTGCATCTGCCTGCAATGTTGATTTTGACTGTGTTTCCGTTAAAGCCACAACCGAGGAAGGACTTGGCTTTACGGGTGCAAAGCAGGGTATTGCGGCCCATGCCGTTTGCCTTATTGAAAAATATAATTAATGTTTATACAGAAGGGGAATATTATGAGAAATCACGAGGTTACGGAAAGAAAGCCTCTGCTTAATGCCGACGGCTCCCTTCGTGAGCCGGGTTGGAGCAGATCGCTTGTTCAGATTTACAGTAGAAAGGACATCAAAAAAAGAGCTTCAAGAATTAAGGAGTGGGATTATTATTCGGTAATCTCAAATAAGCATAATATCGGTATTTGCTTTACTGTTTCCGATTTAGGTTATCTTGAGCTTGAAAGCGTCAGCTTTCTTGATTTTAATACTGCAACAGAGCATACGGAGGGAAGCCTCGGTGCTTTTCCTATGGGTAAGCTTAATATGCCGCCGGATTCAGCCTGCGGAAATGTTAAAATGAAAAACAAAAAGCTTGCCTTGGAATTTATTGTTGAAAACGGCAGGCGGATTTTGCGCTGTGATTTTCCCGGCTTTGATAACGGAAAAGGATTAAAGGCAAATATTGTTTTGCAAAATCCTGCCGAGGATTCTATGGTAATTGCTACACCCTGGGCAGAGGATAAAAAGGCGTTTTATTACAACCAAAAAATTAACTGTATGGCGGCTTCGGGCAAGGTTAGATACGGAGATAATGAATATGAGCTTTCTCCCGAAACCGATTTTGCAGGTCTTGATTGGGGCAGAGGAGTATGGACCTATGATAATGTGTGGTATTGGGGCTCAGGCTCCGGCATTGTTGACGGTCACCGCTTCGGCTTTAATTTAGGCTACGGCTTCGGCGACACCTCTGCCGCCAGTGAGAATGTTGTTTTTTACGACGGCGTTGCCCATAAGCTTGACGATGTTACCTTTAACATCAGCGAAAATTATACCGACCCTTGGACCCTTACATCATCAGACGGAAGATTTGAGGCGGACTTTGTTCCGATTATCGATAGAAGCGATTTTACAAGTGTTGCAAATCTTATAGTCACCGATCAGCATCAGGTTTTCGGCAGAATGACCGGTAAGGCAATTCTTGACGACAAAACAGTTATTGAATTTAAGGATTTCCTCTGCTTTGCCGAAAGAGTACATAATAAATATTGATTACAAAAAAGAATCTTTACGGTTTTGTAAAGGTTCTTTTTTACTGCTTTTCTTTAATAAATAATTATTTTTTGTAATATTTTTAAAATAATTATTTATTTTATTGTAATTATCTGTTATAATACTGTAAATATGTTTAAAATTTTTTGATGTTATGAGGTGAATGAAGTGAAAAAATTAAGAATACCTGCTTTGCTTCTTTGCCTTTGTATATTGCTTTCGGGCTGCAGCTTCCGCCTTGATTCTATTGACGATCTTATTTCACCTGTTGCATTAAGCGGTGATAACGCCGATGTTCAACAGGCTGTTGATGAATATTGTAATTCCGGCTATTCTTTAAAAATCCCCTCCGGAGGAGATTATACAACTTCTTTTATTTTCTATGACTTGAATAACGACGGAATAAAAGAAGCAGTAGCTTTCTATGAGCCGTCTGATTCTGTCGGTACGGTAAATATGGCGGTTATTTCAAAAAGCAGTGACGGATGGCAGGTTGTAGATAATATAAAGGGCGGCGGCTCCGATATTATTTGCGTGGATTTTTGTGATGTAAATAATGATTCCTTGCCTGAAATTCTTGTTTGCTGGAGTATTATTTCTAAATCCTCTAACTACAACTTGTGTGTTTACCGTCAGGCAGACAGTGACGGCGAAATTAGCTTAAGCAAGCTTACACCGTCTGTTACCGCTGAAAAATTTGTTTGTACCGATCTAAACGAGGATGGAGTAAACGAGGTGCTGGTTTTCTGCTTGGGAAGCGCATCCTCTTCTCCTAAAGCTGAGCTTTATTCCTTTAAAGGAAATTCAGGTAGGCTTATAGGCGAAACAAAATTAGATTCCTCGATTATTTCCTATTCGTCGATTGTTGCAGGAAAAACCGATCAGGGTGCAAGCGTTTTTGTTGACGCTTTGAAAACAGACGGTCAGTCTATGGTTACAGAGCTTATATATTGGTCGGATTATTATGATTCAATCGTGTCTCCTTTTTATAGCTATGATACGGGTAAAACAGCAGATACCACAAGAAAAAATCTTATCCGCTCCCGCGATATTGATAACGATAAAACCACGGAAATTCCGCTGAATGTCGCTAAAAAGAATTTACCAAAAGAAATAGACGCTGAAAACTGGATGTACTACAAAAACACTGTGCTCAACCATAAATGCTATTCCTTTTCCTGTTCAAAGGATAAATATATTCTTGTTGTAAAGGACAGCGAATTTAAAAAGCTTACCGTTAAGTATGACGGTAACGACCGTCAGTTGACTGCTTACACAAACAGCGGTAAGCAGGAATGCTTTAAAATTAAAACAGTTATAAGCGCCGGCTACAATCCAAGCGAATACGCAGGATATACACAGATATTCAGCAACGGTGGCTTTATATATCTTGCAAGCGTAAACAGTAAATCTGATTTGGCAATAAGTATAGACGACTTAAAGTCTATGATAAAATCATATTAATTCGTTTAGAGGAGGAAATGATATGAAAAAGGTTTTAGTTGCAGAGGACGAAGAATCCATCCGCGAATTTATTGTTATCAATCTGACAAGAAGCGGATACGAGGTGGAGCAGGCGGAAAACGGTGCAGTTGCTCTTGAAAAATTCTCCGAGGATGAAAGCGGATTTGATATCGCCATACTTGATATTATGATGCCCGAGGTTGACGGACTGACAGTATGCAAGGAGCTTCGTAAGCAGTCATCCGATTTGGGAATTATAATGCTCAGCGCAAAAACTCAGGAAATGGACAAGGTAACGGGACTTCTTTTCGGTGCCGATGATTACGTTACAAAGCCCTTTTCACCAAGTGAGCTTATGGCAAGAGTTGATGCGGTTTATCGCAGAGTTGAAATGACCCGAGGCTTCAGAAAAAATGACACAACGGGCGACAGCATTGTGCTTGACGAGTTTGAGCTTAACCTAAGAAACAGAACTCTTTCAAAGTCAGGTGAGCTTATTGAGCTGACTCAGGTTGAATTTCAGATTATTGAATATTTCTTTAAAAATCCCAATGCCGCTCTTTCAAGAAGCGATATTTTGAAAACAGTATGGGGCGCAAATTATTTCGGCGATGAAAAAATCGTTGATGTTAATGTTCGCCGTCTGCGTATGAAAATTGAAGAAAATCCGTCAAATCCCACAAGGCTTATAACCATATGGGGATTAGGCTACAAATGGTCAACAAATAATCAGTAATTATTATAAAGCGTAACTGCAAAAATTATCGGTATTTTCGGGAAAAAATATGAAAAAGCTAATTACAAAAAAACTGCATATTCCAAAGGTAGAGGGAATTACTCTGCGCTGGCTCATAAATATTATCGGAGTAATAGCAGTGTTTTTTATTATCGTATTCATTGTTTCTTCCTCCTCAATAAAAAATCACTACTATTCAAGCGTTGAGAGCATATTAAGCTCGGGAATATCAAATACTGCGGTAAGCTTTTTTTCGTCAAATCTTGACGAAGGAATTTCTCTTGAGGAATCCGCTGCGGATTTTATTGACAGCTATAGCTACAAGGAAAAAACAACTACTTGGATTATTGATAATAACGGCGATGTAATCTTATCCTCGTCGGGCTTCGGCGTCGAAAAGCAGGAAATGCCCGATTATCAGTCGGCGCTTAAAAGCGAAAATGATTTCGGAAAATATGTCGGCAAAATGGACAGCGGCGAAAAAGCAATGGCAGTTTGCCGTGTTATCCGCGACAGGCAGGGCGATATAGCAGGTGCCGTCAGGGTAATGTCGTCGTTAAAGCAGGTTGATAATCAGGTAAGAACAGTTGTGTTTCTTATCTTTCTCGGCTTAATTTTCGTTTTCGGGATTATTATCTTTTCAAATCTGTTCTTTATTCGTTCAATTATCATTCCTGTTCAGGAGGTTAACGAAACCACCAAAAAAATCTCACAGGGAGATTACTCGGTTCGAATTGAGAAAAAATATAATGACGAAATCGGAAACCTTTGCGATTCCATCAATAAAATGGCAGAGGAAATTTCTACCACCGATAAAATGAAAAATGATTTTATATCTACTATTTCCCACGAGCTTCGTACGCCGCTTACCTCAATAAAGGGCTGGGGTGATCCCGGGTATTCCGGTGGCGGGAAAAATGTTGACGATGGTCA
>CALYNN010000044.1 GCA_945221685.1 uncultured Clostridia bacterium
GGACGGTACAAGAGCAACGGACCCTACGGTACAAACGGCGGATACAGCGGCTACGGAAATTCCGCCGGCTACAAAAGCTATAAAAGCTATAGCTCATATGAGCCCAGGAGCTGACAAAAATGATTATTGATAAGCTTACAGAGGTTCACAGCCATATATTACCCGGAATAGACGACGGATCACCTGATATTGAAACAAGCCTTAAAATGATTGACGCACTTAAAAGGCAGGGTGCAAAAACGATAATAGCTACGCCTCATTATTATTCCGATTCGATTTCTCTTGATGATTTTCTGCGGCAAAGAGATGAAGCACTGAAAACGCTTCAGGCGGCGTTGCCGGAGGATAGTCCTAAAATTGTTCCTGCAGCAGAGGTTTATATTACGAAGTATCTGTTCAGCAACGAAAATTTAGAAAGACTGTGTATTGCCGATTCAGGCTATGCGCTGATTGAGCACCCATTTTCCTGCTCCTTCGGTCAAAGCACCTATGACCGCCTGCTTAATCTTAATTATGAGTATAAAATTAAGCCGATTCTTGCTCATATCGAAAGATATTCGGCTTTAATGAGCGACGAGGCATTGCTTGACGATTATATTGATATGGGTTGTCTTGTTCAGGTAAATATAAGCTCCTTTACAGCTTCGCCAAGAGGTATAAGAAAAAAACTCATAAAGTATCTTGAAAGCGGAAGAATTCATCTTATCGGCTCGGATTGCCACAACTTAAATTCAAGAGCTCCCGAATATGAAAAGGGCGTTAAGGAAATTATTAAGCGTTGCGGTCAGGAAGCAATAGATGTGCTTGAAAGAAATGCAGGCTTGCTTATTAAGTGAAATTATTAATTTAAAACATATTTATATAATTATAACAAAAACGCATCTCAAGCTGAGATGCGTTTCTTTGTTTGTTTTAAAGCTCTTTTAGTCTGTTGTATTTTTTTTGGCAGGCTTTTTGGGCTTTTTGGTCTTTTCCTCGTAAACAGGTATTACCTCTTCAACAGGACCCTGTGCGATGATTTCACCGTGGTCAAGCAATATAGCCGTGTCGCATATAGCCTTAACCTGCTCAATGTTGTGAGATACAAATAAAACCGTAACGCCCTTTTCAAAAAGTGACTGCACCTTTGCAAGACTCTTTTTTCTAAATGCGGCGTCACCGACAGACAGTACCTCGTCAAGAATAAGCACATCAGGCTCTACTGCCGTTGCAATGGAGAAGCCAAGCCTTGCCTTCATACCGCTTGAGTAATTTTTAATTGGCACCTTAATGAAATTTCCAAGCTCCGAAAACTCTACTATTTCATCAAATTTTGAGGCAATGTATTCGCGCTCATATCCTAAAATAGCGCCGTAAAGGTAGATGTTCTCTTCTCCTGTATAGTTAGGGTCGAAGCCTGCGCCCAGCTCCAGCAGGGGAGCAATGACTCCGCACTTTTCAATGGTACCCTCGTTAGGCTTGTAAACGCCTACTATTGTTTTAAGCAGGGTACTCTTGCCGGCACCGTTAAGTCCCATTATAGCAAGATGCTCGCCCTTTTTAACTTCAAAGTTTATGTTCTTTAAAGCATAAAACTTTTTGTATTCAAGCTTTCTTGTAATCAGCTTAATAACATATTCCTTTAAATTGTCAACCTTTTCTTTATTAAGATTAAAGGTCATTGTAACATTTTTTACGGAAATAGCAGTGTCCTTATCCATACTAATACCTTCAAATTCTGTATTTTAGCTGTTCTTTCTCATTTTCCAAACAATTGCCGAAATAATAACCGCAATCAAAAGCAGTGTGCCGGCACAGAAAACAACATTTGAAATTCCCATATAAACAAAGCTGTAAAACTGCTTTGATAAATAAACAGGGAAAAGGTCAACCCTTTTTATGCAGGATATAATATATACCACAAGAGCCATTGCAAGCTCAAATATACCGGCTGACCAAAAGCTTATGCCTATTGCCCTTACAGAGCGAAAACGCTTTGTTCCTACAAAAAATGTAATCAGTGCAACTGCAAGCATAAAAAATCCGCTGACTCCTATTGCAGCATAAAGAGCAACGGAGCTTACATTCAAAGCAGTTTTTATATTGTCAATATAAGGTAGCTCAACTGCGGATTTAAAATATTCGTTTATCTCATTCTCAAGCAGCTTTGCACTTTGAGAATTATATTGCATGTCTGTGTTTTTCAGCTGAGCTTCTATATCGGCTGAAATTTCGGAGCATATCTCATTTATGATTTTTTCATAAGATTGTTGAGAATATTCCATTTCGTCGGCAATATTATAGCCATAGTAAGCAGAAACGGCATTATATACTTTTTCGTATGTAAAAATGCTGTCTAAATTATCGCATGGAACACCGTTTGCAGTATATAAATCCACGGCATATTCTTTAACATCGTCTTTTATCCCCGAAGCATATTCGTAGCAAACAAATTGATCCTTAACGGTGCTTTTGTTTGCAAAGCCTGTTTTGGCACAAAGAGAAATGCTGAATACTGCAACAAGAACAAAAAGCACAAATGAGAGAAAGACACGCATATTTTTTGTTAGCTTTGTTTCGTGAGCTGAAGCAGACATATCAGTTACCCTCCCTGTCAATGCATTCGGCGAATACATAGTAGCCTTCTTCACTGTGCTGTGAGAAAAGTGATTCCTTGGCACATAGCACAAGCATACTGCCGCTGCTTTCGTTATAAGGCTGCTTGCCGTTTTCAATATATTTTGCGTCAAACACCTTATATTTCAGCTCTCTGTCGTCAATAACTGCGGTAATAATATCACCGCTTTCAGCGTAATAAAGAGGGGCAAAATATGTTTCGCCATAGCCTACCGCCATACAAACTCCGTTACCGCCGAAGCCATCGCTTTTGCTTAACCAGCCTGCACAGTAACGCATTGATGTGCGGTTAGAGCCGCAGTAAACATTGCAGTTTAGTCCGAAATCATCACTATACAAAGTGGCAACCCTTTCGCCGTATTTAGCCTCGTCTGCTTTTACAAGAGTATCGCTTACGGCAATATCACGGCTCTGACGGGGAAACTGTGCCTCAACGCTGTGCACAAATTCCACCGCCTTAGGCATAGCCAAGACTATTGCAGTAATTGATACCGAAAGGGCTATTGCCAAAAAAATCAGTATTTTAGATATGTAAACATTACCTAAATTTCTTTCTTTACTTCTGCTCTTTTTATCACTCATAAAGGGGTTCTCCCTAATCCTCAAATACAGCTCCTTTAGAACCGCTTGTTACATGTTGTGCATATCTCTTAAGGTAGCCTGAGAGCTCCTGAACGGGAGGCTGCCATTTTGCCTTTCTTTCGGCAAGCACCTCGTCGGAAACATTAACCTTAAGCACTCTTGCAGGAATGTCAATTTCAATTTCATCGCCGTCCTCAACAAGAGCAATTGTGCCGCCCATTGCAGCCTCGGGGCTTACATGACCTATTGAAGCGCCGCGTGTTGCACCGGAAAATCTTCCGTCGGTAAGAAGTGCAACAGAGGAGCCTAATCCCATACCGATAATAGCAGAGGTGGGGGAGAGCATTTCTCTCATTCCGGGACCGCCCTTGGGACCTTCGTAGCGGATTACAACAACATCGCCTGCAACAACCTTTCCGCCGTTAATTGCCGCAATAGCCTCTTCCTCGCTGTTGTAGCATTTTGCCGGACCCTTGTGCTGCATCATTTCGGGTGCAACTGCACCCTTCTTTACAACTGCGCCGTCCTCTGCCAAATTACCTGTAAGCACGGCAATACCGCCGTCGGCAGAAAATGGATTTTCAAGCTTGTGGATTATCTCACCGTCAGCGTCGGGAGCCGCCGCAATTCTTTCGGCAACGGTTCCGCTGACTGTAAGAGCGTCTGTATTAATCATACCGCCTCTTGCAAGCTCCTTCATAACCGCCTGAATTCCACCAACATCATTAAGGTCGGTAATAAATACCGAGGAGGCAGGATTAAGCTTGCAAATCTGCGGAGTCTTTCTTCCCATAGCGTCAAGGTCTGCAAGGTCAATATCGTGACCTGCGGCGTGAGCAACTGCGGTAAGGTGAAGAATTGTATTTGTTGAGCAGCCGATAGCCATATCTGTTCTCATAGCGTTTTCGATTGCTTTTTCGGTAATAATATCGCTTGGCTTAATATTCTTTTCAAGAAGCTCCATAACCCTTTCGCCTGCCATCTTTGCAAGGCGGAGTCTTGCGCTCATAACTGCCGGAATTGTGCCGGAGCCGGGTAAAGACATACCGATGGTTTCGGTAAGGCAGTTCATTGAATTTGCAGTATACATACCTGAGCAGGATCCGCAGGTGGGGCAAGCTGTAAAGGCACAGCTTTCAAGATTTTCTGCACTCATTTTGCCTACTGCGTTTGCGCCTACATATTCAAACTGCTCCGAAAGACCTATGCGGTTTGTTGTTTCCGTGCTTTTGCCGGGAAGCATAGGGCCGCCGCTGATGAATATGCAGGGCAGATTAAGTCTGCAGGCGGCAAGAAGCATACCGGGAACAATTTTATCGCAGTTCGGGATAAATACGATTGCGTCAAGAGGGTGAGCCGTAAGCATAACCTCAATGCTGTCGGCAATAAGCTCTCTTGAGCAAAGGGAGTATTTCATACCCTTGTGGTTCATTGCAATGCCGTCGCATACGCCGATGGTATTAAACTCAAAGGGAACACCGCCTGCGTTGCGAATACCTGCTTTAACCTGCTCCGCAATTTTATCAAGGTGCATATGACCGGGAATGTAGTCGCTCTTTGAGTTAACTACGGCTACAAAGGGTCTTTTCATTTCGAGTTCATCAATACCGAGAGCTCGTAAGAGAGAACGGTGAGGAGCCCTTGACGGACCCTCCTTGATTAAATCTGATCTCATTTTTATTACCTCTTTTGTTTATGTGTTTTTTATTTGTCAATGGGCTTCATCGTGGGGAACAGGAGCACATCGCGGATTGAATAGTTGTCTGTAAGCAGCATTACAAGCCTGTCAATTCCTATTCCCAAGCCGCCTGTGGGAGGCATACCGTATTCAAGTGCAGTAACAAAATCGCTGTCTATCATATTAGCCGAGTCGTCACCTGCGTCACGAAGCTTCCTCTGCGCCTCAACTCTGCCCTGCTGGTCGATGGGGTCGTTAAGCTCGGAGTAGGCGGTGCCGTACTCGCCGCCTAAAATAAACAACTCAAATCTTTCAGTCAGTACGGGGCAGTCGGGCTTTCTCTTTGTAAGGGGAGAAATTTCAACAGGGTAGTCCATAATAAAGGTTGGCTGAATAAGGTTTGCTTCAACAAATTCTTCAAAGAAGGAATTGAGAATATCACCCCAGGTTGCCTTGCCGTTTTCTATTTCGATGCCCTTTTCCTTTGCAACTGCAACTGCCTTTTCGTTGTCGCTCATAAATTCCGCAAAGTCAACACCGCTGAATTCTTTAACGGCTTCAACCATTGTCATTCTTGCGAAAGGCTTTTCAAGGTCTATTTCGGTGCCGTTAAAGGTTATTTGCAGACTGTCGCAAACAGTATTTGCGGCGTTTCTGATTATGTTTTCGGCAATGTCCATCATTCCGTGGTAATCGGTGTATGCCTGATAAAGCTCAATGCAGGTAAATTCCGGATTGTGCCTTACATCCATACCCTCGTTTCTGAAGTTTCTGCCGATTTCATAAACTCTTTCCATACCGCCCACAATAAGACGCTTTAAGTAAAGCTCTGTGGCAATACGAAGATACATATCCATATCAAGAGTGTTGTGGTGAGTAATAAACGGTCTTGCCGCCGCACCGCCTGCAATAACATTAAGCATGGGCGTTTCTACCTCAACAAAGCCTAAATTATCAAGATAATCGCGGATAGATGAAATGATTTTCGAACGCTTAATAAATGTATCCTTAACATCGGGATTCATTATCATATCAAGATAACGCTTGCGGTAGCGTGTGTCGGTATCGGTAAGTCCGTGGAATTTTTCCGGAAGGGGAAGCAAGGATTTTGAAAGAAGTCTTATTTCCTGCGCGTGAACGGAAATTTCGCCTGTTCTTGTTTTAAAAACAAATCCCTTAACCTCAACAATGTCGCCGATGTCCCAGCTTTTGAACTCACGGAAAGCATCTTCGCCTACATCGTTCATACGAACATACGCCTGAATTCTTCCGTTTCTGTCCTGAATATCAATGAAATTAGCCTTGCCCATATCGCGCCAGGTCATAATTCTTCCTGCAATGGTAACATCTTGATTTTCAAGGGATTCAAATTGAGCCTTGATTTCATCACTGTGGTGAGTCTGGCTAGCAAGTGTAATTTCAAAGGGATCCTTTCCCTGAGCCTGCAATGCCTTAAGCTTGTCAACTCTGATTTGCTTTTGCTCGTTTTCGGAAAGCACTACCTCTGCCATAGTCATTTGGGCGGCGTTGGCGTTGTTGCCGATTTTTTCGATTATCTCCAGTACCTGAGCCTCACTGTCTGCCGTGCCCTCAAGAGCAACTGCGCCTGTCTGTAAAAGCAGCGTGTACTTAACCCTGTCGCCGTCGGCTTCGAGCAGGTATTTTGGATTCGTTTTTTCCTCGTCGCCTGCAATTGTGTTTTGTATTTTCATTCGGCTGTTCTTTTTTACAGCCTTAACTCCTCTTTTGCAGGCGTCCTCTTTGTCGAATACAGGGCTTTTGCCCACTGCAATGTCGTCAATAATTAATTCAAAGGAGAAAGTACCGTCGCCTGCCTTGGTGATTTCAAACTTTCCTGCCATAGCTTATACCTCGTTTGTCAATTAGTAATCAGTCGATAGAAAGAATTTCAATTTCAATATTTCCGATAGGAGCCTCAACTACAACTGTGTCGCCGATTTTAGCGCCCATAAGAGCCTGACCTACCAGGCTTTCGTCGGAAATTTTGCCCTCGGCGGGATTTGACTGGCTGTAGCCGACAATTTCGTAAAGAATTTCGCTGTTGTCGTTCTTTCTTAATACCTTAACCTTTGAGCCCATGCTTACCTTGTCGCCGGCAACGCTGTCAACAATAACGGCGTTTTCAAGCTGGAATTCAAGGTCGCGGATACGAGCCTCGATTTTGGCCTGCTCCGACTTAGCCTCGTCATATTCGCTGTTTTCCGAAAGGTCTCCGTAGGAACGGGCAATCTTAAGCTTTTCGGCAATATCAATTCTGCCTTCGGTTTTTAAATAATCAAGCTCCTTTTCAAGCTCTGCCTTACCGTCTGCAGTCATTTTAAATACTTTGTTTGCCATAATAATTATCTCCTTATAACTTTTTAATTACTATATTATAAGTTATAAACTACTCGGTGTCAAGTATAATAAAAAGCAGACTGCCGAGTAATTGCAATAATTACCGTCGGCAGTCTGTAATTTAAACTATTCTGTTTTTAAGCTCTTTTCCCAAAGATAATCTTTCAATGTTTTCATATATGTTTCTATAAATTTTGCTTACCGTCAGCCTGGTTATTCCTGCAATGTGAGGAGTAAGTATAAGCTTGTGGGCAATTCTTCGGTCAAGAAGAATGTTATCCTTAAGCACAGGCTCGGGGGATATTACATCAAGTCCCGCTCCTGCAATGCGGTTGTTGAGCAGAGCATTGAAAAGTGCTTCATTATCTACTAAATCTCCCCGTGAAGTGTTTATAAGAAAAGCATCACTTTTCATTTTGCTTAAGAATTCATCATTAACAATGCTTTTTGTTTCCTCCGTAACAGCAAGGTGTAGGGAAACAAAATCACTTTGAGCAAGCAATTCATCAAGGGGCATATATGTTACGCCCAGCTCTTTTTCAAGTCCTTCGTAGCGAGTGCGGTTAGTGTATATAACCCTTGCTCCCAAGGCATTGCAAAGCTTTGCGGTGGCTCTTGCAATATCACCGAAGCCTATTAAGCCAACAGTACATTCACTTAATTCGCGCACAACTCCGAATGATGCCTGTTTAACCTCAATCTGCCTGCCCTCATAAACGCTTTGGTGCCCTGTTATAAGGGATTTTAAGCAGGCAAGCATAAGAAGCAGGGCGTCCTCTGCAACCGCCGTGTCGTTTACTCCCTTGTTGTTGCAAACCGCTATGCCCTTTTCTGCGGCGTATTCGGTGTCAATTCCCTGATAGCCTACGCCCTCTGACTGTATCAGCTTAAGCTTCGGCAGGCTGTCAATAACCGCTTTGTCTGCCTTGCCCATGGCATCAATTACGAGTATTTCGGTATCCGGGTAATCCTTGATGAGCATTTCGCTCTCGTCAATTTTTATAAAATTGCAGTTGTGATTTGCAAGCTGAGGAATGTGACTGAACCATTCACGGCGGGTAGTAACATACGAGAAAAATGTTATATTCATTAAGACCTATTGCCCTTTTCGAATTTTTTTCTTTTAATGATAACGGTAATCAGCACTGCCGCTGAAATCAAAACAACTGCACCTGCCGCACCGTAGGGAACGCCTATCCTTACTGCCGGAGGAAGATAAGATGTTGTTTTTTGTGTCATAGTAGAAATGAAATCGGGGAGAGTATATAGTGCAGTTCCGTCATTTTTTCCGTAAGCAACACGCAATACTGTTACATCGTATTTTCCAAGCTCAACCGAAACTCTGTTGCTTTCGTTGGCGGTAAGCTCCTGCTCAACAGGGTAGGTTGTGTTTCTGCCTATTTCGTTGCAGGCGGATTTGTAGGAGCCCTTAAGGCTTTGAGCAGAAATTCTGTTTGTCTTGCCGCCGATATAGTCAAGTCCTAAATCAACAGTCCTTTTTTCACCGTTGGTATTTACAAGCTTAATGTAAAGCACATCGTTTTCTTTGTCGGCGGTTACGGATTCATAAACTCCGTCCTGAATTGATTCACCGTTTTCAAAGGTTGATTTAATATAAGTATCGCCGTAATTGTTTGCAAAGAGCATTTGAACATAGTAATTTGGCGTAAGAACAATTTCCTGCGAATCAAACCATATCATATTTACATTCCAGCTTTGAGCATTTACCTTGGCAAAGGTGGGAGCGTAAGATGCCATATCAACAATATCGCCGTTTCGCTCAATGCCGGTTAGATAGCTTGCTTCTTCAACCGCACCGAAAATATTTGATTTTGTTTGAATTGTTCCCACTCCTGACGGAGTTACGGCATATTCGCCTACAAAAATATGAGCGCCGTTTCTGTCGTAGCTGTCATATCTGTTGTTGTGGTCAAACAGATAACCGTCGCCTGTGTAATAGTGCTCGTCAATAACTGTGTCGCTGTAGTCCTTGTTTATCCATTTGCAGTTGTAGTCAAAGGCTTCGCCCTCAAGCCATGCTCCTGCCGAGGATATAACGGTAATTTCGGGATAAACCTTTTTAACCTCCTTGTAGAGAGCCTTAAAGTTTCTTTCGTATATTTCGCCCCAATTTTCATTGCCTAAGCCGATATATTTCAAATTAAAGGGCTGACGGCTTCCGTTAGCGGCTCTTCTTGCTCCCCAGTAGGTTTTGTCTGGGTCGCCGTTTGCGTATTCAATTAAGTCAAGAATATCCTGAACATAGGCGTCCCACTCCTTTGTTCCGGGACGCAGTGCAATGGTGTCAAGATAGCTTTCAAAATCATCCTGAGAGTTGATGCTTAAGCCATCGATATAGTCAGTAAAATCCTTTCTTTCCTGTGCCTTTTCCTTTGGGTCAAGGTTTCTTTCCTCTGTAAGATAGGCTTCCCATTCATCGTCAGTCATAGAGGCTTTCTTTAAGGCTAAAACATGGTCGTCATAGCCTGCTCTGCCCTGACAGGTAAGACCTACATTAAGAATCGGCAATGCCTCTGCACCCAAATCTGCACAAAGCTGAAAATATTCGTGGTAGCCCATTGAATTGGTGTTTATGTATTACCGTCCGTTGTCGTCGCGCCAAAGTATATAAAACTGCGTTCTTTCCTCAAGGGGCCCTATTGTTTCCTTCCAGTCCTAAAG
>CALYNN010000045.1 GCA_945221685.1 uncultured Clostridia bacterium
AAAACGGCAACGACGGAGCTCCAGGCGCCAATATTGAGGTGCAGACCCCAAAGGCACTGCCTCAGGCAAGCACAACGGCAAAGGCAAAGGAAGACGGTAAAAAGGCGCAGGAGCTTGTTGTTGCCGTTGCAAAGGCATTAAATGTTGATACAGACGAAACCGTTGCCAAGGAAAACGGAAAATTCACATTTAAAAGAGCCAATATTGAAGAAACAGTTATGTTTTCAAAGGAATACAGCCGGGAGGACTCCGACAGGGCATACGCAAATATTGATGAATTTGTGGGCAGGATTAAGGATTATTATCCCGACGGTGATAAGCTTCAGCTTTACGACACCTGCGATCAGCAGATAGGCGGCGGAGACAACGGTATTGACTCCGTAATATATATTGCAGTATATACCAATACTCAAAATCAGGCGCTTTCGGTATATGCCGATTCAACCGGCGAAATATATTACGCCGAATGTAATTTCACCTGGTAATTAACTGAAACAGAGGCGAACAAATTATGCTAACACTTGACAGAGTATATAAGGCTAAAAGGGTTCTTGACGAGGTTATAAGAAAAACCGATATGATTGAGGCAAAGAACCTTTGCAAAGGCTCAGAGGTCTATTTAAAAACAGAAAATTTGCAGATAACCGGTTCCTTTAAGGTGCGCGGCTCATACTTTAAGATAAGCCAGCTTACAGATGAGGAAAAGGCAAAGGGAGTTATTGCCTGCTCGGCAGGAAATCACGCCCAGGGCGTTGCTCTTGCGGCAACGAAAAACGGCATTAAGTCGCTTATCTGCCTGCCTGACGGAGCTCCCATCAGCAAGGTTGAGGCAACAAAAAGATACGGTGCCGAGGTTTGTATGGTTAAGGGCGTATATGATGACGCCTATAAAAAGGCTTTAGAGCTTCAAAAGGAAAAAGGATATTCCTTTATCCACCCATTTAACGACCCCGATGTTATTGCAGGTCAGGGCACTATCGGACTTGAAATACTCGACCAGCTTCCCGATGTTGATGCAGTTGTTGTACCCATCGGCGGCGGCGGACTTATTTCGGGCGTAGCCTTTACCATTAAGCAAATCAATCCCTCCTGCAAGGTTTACGGCGTTCAGGCGGCAGGAGCGCCGTCTATGGAAAAATCAATATTCGACGGCGAAATTGAAACGCTTTCAAGGGTGCAGACCATTGCCGACGGTATTGCAGTAAAAACACCGGGCGATCTTACCTTTGAGCTTACTCAAAAATATGTTGACGATATTTACACCGTAACAGACGACGAAATCGCTCTTGCAATACTTACCCTGCTGGAGCAGCAAAAGCTTATTGCCGAGGGTGCCGGAGCAGTTCCCGTTGCCGCAGTTATGAACGGCAAAATTCCGGAGCTTGAGGGTAAAAAGGTATGCTGTCTTGTTTCAGGCGGTAACATTGATGTAACAATACTTTCAAGAGTTGTTGAAAGAGGACTTAAAATGTGCGGCAGAACTGCCAACATTACCATTGCCCTTTCCGACAAGCCCGGTCAGCTTTTGGGTGTTAGCCAGATTATTGCCCAGCTTGGTGCCAATGTTGTTTCGGTAAATTATGACAGCACCGATTTAGATATGAACATTACCGACTGCTTCCTGCGCATAGGAGTAGAAACAAGGGATTACAGCCATATTGTTCAAATAAAGCAGGCACTAAAGGACGCAGGCTTTGAGGTTTGCGATTAATATAATAATTATTTACAGGAGATTAAACTATGGAATATGTTGCAACAAAAAGCGCCCCCGGCGCTATCGGTCCCTACTCACAGGCAGTAAAATCAAACGGTATGCTTTTTACTTCGGGTCAAATTGCACTTAACCCCGAAACAAATACCGTTGAAGCAAAAACAATTGAGGAACAAACCTTACAGGTATGCGAAAATCTTAAGGCGGTTTGCGAGGCGGCAGGCACCTCATTGGCTAAGGTTGTTAAGACCACCTGCTTTCTTGCCGATATAAATGATTTTGCAAAATTTAATGAAATTTACGGAAACTATTTTGTATCAAAGCCGGCTCGCTCCTGCGTTGCGGTAAAGGATTTACCAAAGGGCGTTTTATGCGAGGTTGAGCTTATTGCAGAGCTTTAACTTCTATCGGTACAAAAAGAGACCGCTTCCGTAAAAGTGAAGCGGTCTTTAAAAATTTTTAGATATAACTGCAAAAGAAAAAGCCTTACGCAAGGTAAGGCGGTGGAGCGGATGACGAGGCTCGAACTCGCTACCTCAACCTTGGCAAGGTTGCGCTCTACCGGGTGAGCTACATCCGCAAATGCAAATGTATTATACAAATACTTTTTGCTTTTGTCAAGTGCTTTTTTGCAAAAAAATATAATTACATTGTCAAATGCTTGCAAAATGATATTTATTTTCTTATTTACATATGGCACTGTTTTTGATAAAATAATATTTACAAGCTTTTAAACGACTATGCTTTAACAGAGGACTTTTTATGGATTACACTGTTTCGCCATTCGGCGTTATTTGGAATGAGGGAATTTTTAATATTCCCAACAAGGTTTTTGACAAATACATAAAGCTTGCAGGAGAATACCAGCTTAAAGCCCTGCTGTATATTTTGCGAAACGGCGGACAGGCCTCCTCAAAGGATATTGCAAAGGCGTTGGGGCAAACTCAAAGCGATATAGAGGCTATTATGGAATTTTGGGTAGAGGAGGGCGTTTTAGCAGACTCTCAAATTAAGGCGGCTTCTCCTACTCACCTGCCGACAGACGAACAGCCAAAGGAAAATACCAAGGAAAAGAAGCCTGCTGCAAAAAAGCTTGAAATTCCAAGACTTACTCCAAAGGATGTTGCTGTTTGCATAAGAGAAAGCAAGGATATTTCCGCACTGCTTTCCGACGCACAGCAGGTTTTAGGCAGAACAATCAGCCACGCAGAGCAGGAGCTGCTGATTAATATGATAAACTATTACGGTCTGCCTGTTGAAGTTATTTTAATGATTTTGGAATTTTACCGTTGTGAAAAGGCAAAAGGAAAATCAATAGGCATTGGCTTCATAAACAGTATGGCAAAAAATTGGTCCGACGAAGGAATAGTTACCATCGAGGCGGCGGAGGAAAAGCTAAAGGATTTAGAAAGAAGCGACCGTCTTTGGAACGAGATTATTGCCATAACAGGAATAAGCCACAAGCGACCTACCGCAAAGCAACGCGAAATGGTAAAGAGCTGGTTTGACAGCTTTGATTTTGTTATGATTAATCTTGCCGCGGATATTATGAAGGAAAACATTCCCGCGCCACGACTTGCATATATGGACTCAATATTGAAAAAATGGAAGGCAAACGGAATTACAACTCCCGAGCAGGTAAGAGCACAGCAGGAGCAGTTTGAAAAGCAAAAGCAATCCTCTGCCAAAAAGGACGGCGAAAAGCTTCAGGGCAAGGCAACATACGATATTGACGAAATATCAAAAAAAGCAATGGAAAATACAGATATTGTATAGTTTACGAGGTAGAATATGTCTTATTCAATAGAAACATATAACCGTGCAGAAGAAATACTCGCACGCAGAAGAGAAAAAGCCGAATATGAAGCGGAGGCAAGATTCGACGAAATAAGCGAAAAAATTCCTGAGCTTGCAGATATTAAAAGTAATCTTGCACGGGTTGGCTTAAATATTTCCAAGGTTTTTTTATACAGTGAAAACAAGCAGCAGGAAATTGAAAAGCTTATGAGAGAAAGCCTTTCCCTGCAGGAGCAGAGAAAAAATCTTCTTATCAAAAACGGCTATGGCGAGGACGCCCTTTCGGTTTGCTATCAATGCCCCGACTGCAACGATACCGGATACATTAAGGGCAGGCGATGCAAGTGCCATAACGAGCTGCTAAAGGAAATTGAAAGAAATAACCTGCAAAGAATTGCTCCCCTTAACGAATGTACCTTTGAAAGCTTTCAGACAGAATATTATCCCGAAAAGGCGGTAAACGGTATTTCACCCAGAGCAAAGGCAGAAGCCGTTAAGGCAAGCTGCTCAAAATACGCGGTAGGCTTTACCCCAAAATCACCAAGCATTCTCTTTATGGGCGGCACAGGCTTGGGAAAAACCCACCTTTCCCTTGCGATAGCAAATGTTGTAATCAACAAAGGCTACAGCGTTATTTACGGTACTGCTCAAAATATTTTGGGAGATTTGCAAAACGAAAGCTTTGGCAGGGCGGACAACATAAGATACAGTGAGCATAGTGTTTTAAACTGCGATTTACTTATTATAGACGATTTAGGCACGGAATTTAAAAACAGTTACAGCGTTTCCTGCCTTTACAACATAGTAAACACCCGCTTATCTGCAAAGCTTCCCACGATTATTTCAACAAACTTTTCTACAAAGGAGCTTGAGGAAAAATACGACCAGCGTATAACCTCGCGCATTACAGGCGAATATAATATTCTTATGCTTTTAGGCAATGATATAAGATATATAAAGTAAAAAACAGGAGCAGAATATGAGAAAGGCGTTTTTACATTTTAAGAAATTATCCGTCATAACTGTGACGATATCTGTAATTATAGGTATAATTCTTATTGCAAGGCCCGACGACGCATTAAAAATTGTAAGCATCATATGCGGCTCGGGAATAATTGCTGTAGGCGTAGGCGCGTGGATTTCATATTTTACGAAATTCAAAACAGCACTTATGGCAATATTAGGTACAATTGCCGTTATTGCAGGAATTACCGTATGCCTAAAATACAGGGAAATTACACAGGTAATAATATTCATTTTCGGTGTATTTATGCTTATCAGCGGAATTGTCGATTTCTTCAGCTCTCTTGATGTTAGGCGCGGAGGCTTAAGAGGCTGGGCAGGACTTACGATTGTTTCGGTTATAACAATAATCATCAGCCTTGCGGTTATTTTCAACCCCTTTGAATCGTATCTCACTCTTACAAGAATTATCGGTGTAGGACTTATTATTTATGCAATTACCGATATTATTGCATTAATTGAGCTTAACAGCATTAATAAGGCAATTAACAATGCAGTTAACGCAACAGATGAAATAGATGTTGAAGCTCATGATAAGGAAAACTAAACAGACTTAAAATGCCGCTGAATTAATTTTCAGCGGTATTTATTTATTGAAAGGCTTGTGCATATTATTATAGTGTTGATATATTTTTAATAATATGTTAAAATAAGATGTTAAATTATGTAAAAAGGTGGTGAGACTGCAATGGGATACAATTATTTTGACGACGACGAGGTAAATGTTGCCAGAGAAAAATCCGGCGAGGAAATTTTCAAAAGAATAAGAGAAAGAGTTAATCCCGGCAGACTTGCCCAAAATGCAAAATACGCGGTTGACGATATAATTCACGGTGAAGCCGCCAGAGAAATGCGAGAGCTTCCAAATGTAAGAAACGCTATGATGAAGCTTTTGGCTACCGTATTATTTGTTGTATTCATTCTTATTTTTATTATCGGCTTCAGTCACACGATACACTCTCAAAATAAAAAGCTCAGTCAGTTCAACACCGACGCCGGTAAAATTTGCACAGATATTATTACCCAATACGGCTCTGTAAAATGGGAAAGACTCGACAGCAATACCTACGGCAAGGATACCGCAAGGCTTACCGGACTTTGCTACGCAAGGCAGATGGACTTTGATAACGACGGCAGTGCAGAGCTTATGTTATGCTATAACGACGGCAGGGACTACATTCTTGAGGTTTACAGCTATATTAGCAAAAGCTTTACTAAGGTTTATTCTGCCGAAGCAAATTCCACAGACAATGCCAAGGACGGAAGCTGGATTGGCTTTTATCACAAAAACAACAAATACTATATTTGCAAATCCAAAAAGGATACTCCCGAAAAAGTGGAATTATACGCACTTAAGGGTGATAAATTTAAAAAGACCGATACCTGCGATTACGACTACAAAAACAATATTTATTCTATTAACGGAAAAATTAACGCCGATGATTTCGAAACAATAAAGCTTTCGGTTATAAAAAGCTCAAGGGCAGAATATATAACCGAAATCGTTGCCGACAATCTTGAGGAATTTTCAAGCGTATCTCTTGCGGTTATGGAAAACCAAAAGAGTGATTTGGAAAAGAAAAAAGACGCCTACTTTGAAATAGTGGAATCGCGAATTGACAGATACGGAGAAGCCAAAATTAAATCTGAAAGCGGAAGAAGCTATATTGACGGCGTTTGCTATGTAAATCTTATTGACTTTAATAACGACGAAAACGAGGAGCTGTTTATTGCATACAGAAAGCAGGTGCGCCAAAGTGCCACCGATTATTACACAGGCAATTTTATTGTTGTAGAGGAGCCTACCTACTGTATGGAGGTATATAGCTGGAACGGCACCGTGGCTAAAAAAATATTCAGCAAGGACTCAGTATGCAATTATCTCAACGATGATACGGTTAACTATGTAATGTTCTGCAAGGCAGGAAGCATTACCGAAATCTGCACAAATACATATGACAAGCAAACCGCCTATACCTATTCCGCAACATCTAAAATTTACAAGCTTAAAAAGGATAAATTTGAAACCATACACAATGTGCGTATGGAGGAGGATTACGGATACAGAAATTACTATATAGACGGTGAATACTGCTACTCATCTCAATTTCAGTCCGAGGGCTACAAGGTTCCTATGTTCCTTGACGACGACGGAAGCTATGACTCGGAAAAATACACGGTAACATACCTTTCGGGCAAAAAAAATTACGACTACAAAAAGGTTGTAGAAGGCACCGTAAAGGTAATTCAAAAGCTAAACAGCAGTTATCTTCCCGGAGAATAACAATATCCCCTTGGTACTAAACGGTGCCAAGGGGATTTTTCAGCCTTACAGCTCTAAAATTTCTTTTATTTGTAAAAGGTCCTCAATTTCATAATCGGGTATAATTTCAGTTAAGTTTGCTTTTTTATCGGGATTAAACCACACTGTTTTTATTCCTGCGTTAATTCCTCCCTTTATGTCGGAGGTAAGGCTATCGCCGATAATTACCGCGTTTCTTTTATCGGCATTATTCATCTTCTTAAAGCAGTAATCGAAAAATTCCGGTGCAGGCTTTTCAAAGCCTATCTCCTCCGAAATAAATATTCCTTTAAAATAGTGTGAAATTCCGGCGCTTGCAAGCCTGCTGTCCTGCACCCTTTTTGCTCCGTTTGAAACAAGATAAAGGTCATAGCCGCCGTATAGCTCATCAAGCATTTTTTCTGCTCCGTCAACAAAATAGTGCCCGTTGCAAAGCATTTCCTCATAAACGGCGGTGGCTTTTTCAGGAGACAGTGTAATACCGAATTCATTAAAAAGCTCTCTGTATCTGCCCACCTTTACCTCATGCCTTGTAATTTCTCGGCGCTCAAGACGCTTCCACCACTGTTGATTAATAATGCTGTATCGGTTCAATAGCATTTCATCAGGCTCTATTCCAAGTTCATTAAAGGTTTTAATAAGCGCAGCTCTTTCGCTTTTTTTAAAATCAAATATAGTATCGTCCAAATCAAATAAAACGGTTTTAAACATATTTTCCTCCGTAAAAAGCTTCGTCCCCGTCAGAATTAACGACAGGGACAAATCTTTATTTTTATTCGTCGTCGCTTGAAAGCTTAAGGACTGCAAGAAATGCCTCCTGCGGAACCTCTACCTGACCAAACTGGCGCATACGCTTTTTACCCTCTTTTTGCTTTTCGAGAAGCTTTTTCTTTCGGGTAACATCGCCGCCATAGCACTTGGCAAGCACATCCTTGCGTAGTGCCTTAACGGTTTCGCGGGCAATAACCTTGCCGCCGATTGCAACCTGAACAGGTATTTCAAACAGGTGGCGCGGTATATGCTTTTTAAGCTGCTCGGCAATTTTTCTTGCTCTTGCGTACGCCTTTTCTCTGTGAATAATAAACGAAAGAGCGTCGATAATATCGCCGTTTAAAAGCACATCAACCTTGCACAAATCGGATTTTCTGTAATCGGAAATCTCATAATCAAAGGAAGCGTAGCCTCTTGTTCTCGATTTTAGTGCGTCAAAGAAATCATATATTATTTCATTAAGAGGAAGCTCGTAGTGAATATCTACTCTGTCGGGAGTGATATAATTCATATCCTTAAACACTCCCCTGCGCTCCTGACACATATCCATAACGGTTCCCACAAATTCACCGGGAACATAAATATGAGCATTAGCGAAGGGCTCCTCGCAGTAATCAATATTTGCAGGGTCGGGGTAATTTGTAGGGTTATCAATTTCAACTATACTGCCGTCGGTCATATATATTTTATAAACAACACTGGGAACAGTTGTTATTAATTCAAGATTATATTCCCTTTCAAGGCGTTCTTCAATTATTTCAAGATGCAAAAGGCCGAGAAATCCGCACCTGAATCCAAAGCCTAAGGCGCCCGATGTTTCCGGCTCATAGGAAAGAGAAGCGTCGTTTAGCTGAAGCTTTTCAAGGGCGTCACGCAAAGCCTCGTAATCTGCACCGTCGGCAGGATATACGCCGCAGAACACCATTGGATTAACCTTACGGTAGCCCGGCAGTGCTTCCTCGGCAGGATTATTTGCAAGGGTTACGGTATCGCCCACGCGGGCATCACTAACGGTTTTTATTGAAGCGGTTATATAGCCTACCTCGCCGGCTGAAAGCCGATCAGCCTTTTCCATAGAGGTTGCACGCATATAGCCAACCTCAACAACCGTAAACTCTGCGCCTGTTGCCATCATACGCATTGTGTCGCCGGCTTTAATTTGGCCATCCATAATACGCACATAAACTATTACGCCTCGGTAAGAATCATAAACTGAGTCGAATATTAATGCTTTCAGCGGCTTGCTTTCGTCACCGGTGGGCGCCGACACCTCGTTAACAATATACTCAAGCACCTCTTCAACATTTTCACCTGTTTTTGCACTTACTCTCGGAGCGTCCATACAGGGAATACCTATAACCTCCTCTACCTCCTCGGCAACCCTTTCAGGCTCGGCGGCAGGCAGGTCTATTTTGTTGATAACGGGAAGAATATCTAAATCGTGGTCAAGAGCAAGATAGGTGTTTGCAAGGGTTTGGGCCTCAACTCCCTGTGAGGCGTCAACAATTAAAATTGCGCCCTCGCAGGCGGCAAGGGAACGGGAAACCTCGTAGTTAAAATCAACATGACCGGGAGTATCTATAAGATTGAATTCATATAGCTCGCCGTTTTTCGCCCTGTAATCAAGCTTAACAGCGTGAGCCTTAATTGTTATTCCTCTTTCTCTTTCAAGGTCCATATCGTCAAGAATTTGCTCCTGCATATCTCTTGACGCAACAGAGCTTGTCAGCTCCAGCAATCTGTCTGCAAGAGTTGACTTTCCGTGGTCAATATGGGCAATTATTGAAAAATTTCTAATGTGGTCTTTACTTATTGCCAAAGGTTAATCCTCCGATAGTAAATTAATTTGTTACTTCTTTTTGTTGTAATTTTTCATTGCTTCAAGGTCGCGAAGCATATATTTTTTGTTGTGGCGAGCCTTTTCAAACAGCCTGAATATATAATATACAGGCAATAGAAACGGCATTTTTTCAAGAATTTTATAAGCACCCTTCATATCCTGTTTCGGCGGAAAGAGCCTGTGCATCAATAAGCGAAGCTTGCCGCCGTGCTTATCTATTTCATCTTGGACGGTGTGCTGTGTACTGCCGTAAACAGAGCCCTTAAGCATAAAATTAAGCAGTTCCTTTTCGGCGTTATTTGGCTTCTTATCCTCAAAAAGCACATCGGCAAGACCCAGGGCGGTTTTATTAAAATCTGCTATTACGAAGTCCTCTAGAGTACCGTTAATATAGTTAAACTC
>CALYNN010000046.1 GCA_945221685.1 uncultured Clostridia bacterium
AAGCTTATCCTCGTCGGACAGCTCCTCCATACCGAGAATTGCAATAATATCCTGAAGCTCTTTATATTTTTGAAGATATGCCTGAACCTTTCTTGCAACATCATAATGCTCCTGACCCACAACATCCGGTTCAAGAATTCTTGAGCTTGACTCAAGGGGATCAACGGCAGGATAAATACCCTTTTCAACAATTTTTCTTGACAAAACGGTGGTTGCGTCAAGATGGGCAAAGGGTGTTGCAGGCGCAGGGTCGGTAAGGTCGTCGGCAGGTACATAAACAGCCTGAACTGATGTTATGGAGCCGTCTCTTGTAGAGGTAATACGCTCCTGAAGCTCGCCCACATCTGTTGCAAGAGTAGGCTGATAGCCAACGGCAGAGGGCATTCTGCCCAAAAGCGCAGATACCTCGGAGCCTGCCTGAACGAAACGGAAAATATTATCAATAAACAAAAGCACATCCTGATGCTCAACATCACGGAAATACTCCGCCATTGTAAGACCTGTTTCGGCAACTCTCATTCTTGCTCCGGGAGGCTCATTCATTTGACCGAAAACAAGGGCAGTTTTTTCAAGAACGCCGCTGCTTTTCATTTCGTTCCACAAGTCGTTGCCCTCACGGCTTCTTTCACCAACGCCGGTAAATATGGAATATCCTCCGTGCTGGGTTGCAACATTTGTTATAAGCTCCTGAATAAGAACCGTTTTACCTACACCTGCTCCGCCGAAAAGTCCGATTTTACCGCCCTTTTGGTAAGGAGTCAGCAGGTCGATAACCTTAATACCTGTTTCAAGAATTTCTGTTTCGGACGACTGCTCCTCAAAGCCGGGTGCGGCACGGTGAATAGGCCAATGCTCTTCATCATATAGCTTTTCGCCGCCGTCTATTGTTTCGCCTACAACATTAAATAGTCTGCCAAGGGTTTTATCACCCACAGGCACCTTTATTGAGGAACCGGTTGCAATGACCTCCATATCTCTGCAAAGTCCGTCTGACGCGGCAAGCATAATACACCGAACGGTGTTAGAGCCGATATGCTGGCTTACCTCCATTACAACCTTTTTTCCGTCATTATTTACAACGAGAGCGTCCTTAATTTTCGGTAGCTCACCTTCAAATTCAACATCAACAACAGGACCCATAACCTGTTTGATTTTTCCGTTATTCATAAAAGGACACCTCCTACTCTGCTTTGTTTTTTTGTGCCTTTGAGCCTGCAACTACCTCGGTTATTTCCTGGGTAATAGCCGCCTGCCTTGCTCTGTTATACTGAATATCAAGTTGCTTAAGCATATCCTTTGCGGCGTCGGTAGCCGTTTGCATAGCCATCATTCTTGCATTATGCTCACTGCAATAGGATTCAACAAGAGCGCCGTACACAAAGCCTGCAACATAATTGGGAACAATATGCTCAAACACTGCGTCGATATTAGGCTCAAACACACACTGCTGATAATAGTTTTCCTTAACATCGGCAATTTCGTGCCGTTTCAGCGGAAGAAGCTGTGTAATTTCGGCACCGAAGGTAACGGAATTTACCATTCGCGTATAAACTATATAAACCTCGTCAAGCTCGTGCCGTTTATACAAATCAACAATTTTTTCGCTGATAACTCTGGCTCTGTTCATGTTTGGATTTTGAGCCGTGTATTTAAAATCTATATCAACGGGAATATTCTTTTTTTCAAAATATCTTCTGCCGACCTGACCCACAACAAAAAGCATATTCTTATTGTCGGACAATGCCTCTTTTTCTGCAATTTTTATAACATTGTGGTTATATGCTCCTGCCATACCTTTATCGGCAGTAACAACAATATATCCTTGTTTTCTCTCCTGCTTTGGAATTTCCTTTCTTTCATCAAAAAACTCGTTACCCGTTTCGGGTGAAAGGTCAAGAATTTTTGCCAAAGCGTCTTGAATTGCATAAAAGTAAGGCTCTGTATTTTTTAGGTCGCGCCGTGCCTTTTGAAGCTTTGAGGACGAAATCATACACATAGCGTTAGTGATTTTCATAGTATCCTTTATCGACTTCATTCGGGCTTGTATTTCACGGGAATTAGCCATTATTTACCTTCTTAAATTCATCGCAGGCTTCTAAAATATCTTTTCTTATTTCGTCGTCAATATCCTTTTCTCTTTCTATTGAGGAGGGTATATGACGATAGTTGGTATTAATAAAATCCAAAAGCTCCTTTTGGTATTTCTTAATATTGTTTACAGGAATGCCTACAAACTTTTTACCTGATGCGGCAACAAGCGTTATTACCATATCGGAAAGCGAAAGCGGACTGCCTAAAGGCTGTTTAAGCAGCTCCATTAGTCCCTTTCCGTAGTCAAGGGCTGACTTTGTTTCTTCGTCAAGGTCAGAGGAAAATTGAGTAAATACCTCCATTTCCCTATACTGAGCAAGGTCAATACGCAATGAACCTGCCGCCTTTTTCATTGCCTTTGTTTGCGCATCACCGCCTACACGGGAAACTGAAAGTCCTACATTAACGGCAGGACGCATTCCGCTGAAGAACAAATCGCTCTCAAGGAAAATCTGACCGTCTGTTATGGAAATAACATTTGTGGGAATATAGGCAGACACATCACCTGCCTGAGTTTCAACAATAGGAAGGGCGGTAATTGAGCCACCGCCAAGCTCGTCGCTTAATTTACTTGAACGCTCAAGCAAGCGGGAATGTAAGTAAAAAACATCGCCGGGATAAGCCTCTCTGCCGGGGCTTCTTTCAAGAAGCAGTGACAAAGCGCGGTACGCAACAGCGTGCTTGCTTAAATCGTCATATACAATAAGACAATCCTTACCCTGATACATAAAATGCTCTGCCATAGCGGTTGCTGCATAAGGAGCAATATACTGAAGCGAGGAAGGGTCGGAGGCGGTAGAGCATACAATTATTGTATATTCCATTGCCCCTGCTTTTTCGAGGGTATTTACAAGTTTTGAAACGCTTGACGCCTTTTGACCGATTGCGTTATAGATACAGATAACATCCTTACCCTTTTGATTGATAATTGTATCAATGGCGATGGAGGTTTTGCCAGTCTGCCTGTCGCCTATAATAAGCTCACGCTGACCTCTTCCTATGGGAAACATTGAGTCAATGGACAATATTCCCGTTGCCATAGGAGTATCAACACTTTTTCTGTCAACTATTGAGGGTGCACTTTGCTCAACAAGGCGGTAATCCTCGGCAGGTATATCTCCCTTTCCGTCGATAGGCTCACCCAAAGGATTGACAATTCTGCCTATAAATTCAGAGCCTACCGGAACACCTGCCTTGCGGTGCGTTCTTTTAACTCTTGAGCCCTGATGAATATCTGTATCGGAGCCGAAAAGAATAACGCCCTCGCTGTCCTTCTTAATATCCTGAACCATGCCCTTTACGCCGTTTTCAAAAACAACGATTTCGCCGTACATAGCGTGGTCTATTCCGTGAATTTTGGCAATGCCGTCGCCTACACGGAGAACAGTACCCATTTCCTCGCCGTCGGAGCGAAATTCAAAGTCGCGCACATCGCGGCGGAGTAGTTCTATAATAGAGCTTTCGTTTTCCTCGTTGTTATCTCTTGCGGTTTTGAGCATACGGCTTCTAATGGATTCAAGCTTACTTTTTAAGCTAAAGTCATATTCGCTTATTCCAAAGCGTACAATAAATCCGCCGATAAGGGAATCGTCCTTTTCAACGGTAATTTCCGCTTTTTCGGCGCCTGATTTTTTGCAAACGAAATCCTTTATGCCCTGAAGCTGCTTTTCATCGGGCGGATTAACGCAAATAACTGTTGCACGAACAACATTATTTATCTTATCAAGCTTAACAATATAAGCCTCAATAATTTCCTTAAGGTCGGAAATCTTACTGCGCACGGCAAGCTTGTTTAACAGCCCCGCAACCGAGGGGGCAAAAAGCTCCTCAATAACAGCCTGCTTTTCTTCCGGAAGGACATTGGGACTGTCAAGCACCTCGGCAAGCTCGTGATTTGAATTTATTTTGTTAAGCGCGTCCTCAAGACTTGAAACACTTGCTTGGGATGAAAGCAGTATCTCAAGATATTTATCCATATTATGAATCATTCTCATCACTGCTTTCGTTTAAAAATTCATCGTAAAGGCGACTGTCTGATTCGGCAGAGGCCTTTTCGCTTACAACCTTTTCGGCAGCCTCCATTGCCAATGCGGCAATCTGCTCCTTGGCTGCTTTTTTCGCCTTTTCAGTTTCAATCTCGGCAGCTCGCTTAGCGGAGGCTTTAATTTTTTCTGCCTCACCCTGAGCCTTGTCAACAATTTTATTATATTCAATTTTGGCATCGGCGCGGGCGTCGGAAATTATTTGCTTTTTTTCATTTTCCACACTGTCAAGCTCGCTTTGGTACTTTTCCTTAAGCTCCTCGGCTTGCTTTTGCGCGTCGTCGGCATCTTTAAACTGCTTATCAACCAATTCTTTTCTTGCGTCAAGAGTTTTCTTGATTGGCTTAAAAAGGAACACCTTCATAAGCACAAAGAAAATAATAAGGTCGATAATCGTCCAAAGAAAATTCCAGTCAAATTTCAGCATTAACTTTATTTCCTTTCATTGAAAAATCGGTATGCTTGAGCCTTTTATTTCTTGTTTTCGTCTATTTGGCAAGAATGATAATAAGAATACATCCGATAAGACCGTAAATAGCAGTTGCCTCTGAAAGAGCACCGCCGAGAATAAGGGTTGTACGAATTTGGCCGGCAGCCTCAGGCTGACGGGCAATAGCGTCAACAGCCTTACCTGTTGCTATACCGATACCTATACCTGCTCCGAGTCCGCATAAAAGTGCAATACCTGCACCGATTGCAATAATTGATCCTGACATAATTTTATCTCCTTAAATACATTATTCATTCAAGCGCTGAGTTTATCAGTCTTGGATTTTTTGAGCCTTTTGCGTGATTTCTTCTTGGGACTCTCCTCTTCCTCCTCAACTGCCTCCTGCAAATAAATAGCAGTAAGGAAAACAAAGATATACGCCTGAAGAAGTCCGTCAAAAATATCGAAATAAAGACTGAGTGCTACCGGCAAAACAACCGGAACAACTGCCTTTATCAGCTCCATAATCGTAAACGCGGCAACAATATTACCGAACAGTCGCATACAAAGCGAAAGAGGCCTTGTAAATACCTCAAGAATATTTATGGGCGTAACAATCCAAACAGGCTTTGTAAACGCCTTCAGTCTGCCAACCACTCCCTTATCCTTAACGGAGCAATACTCAACAAGCACAATACTTGTAACCGCCATTGCCAGCGTAACCTGCATACTTTTGGTAGGAGGCTTCATACCGAATATTCCTATGATATTTGACACGCCGATAAACAATGCCATACTCATAAGCCACGGTATATGCTTTTCAACCTTTTCACCTAATATTTCTTTAAAAAAGCCTTCAGCCTTTTCGTAGGCTAATTCAAGCAAGGCCTGACGCTTGGAAATTTCGCCGGTTACCTTAAGATTTCTCGTCAGTAATATGGCAACAACTGTCATTACAGCCATAATTATCCACGAAACAACGGTGGACTCATCAAAGCCGATTTTAACGCCGCCTATGTTAAAGCTGAATATTTCCTCAATATTAAGCTGCTCGGTTAATTCCTTTTGCAAATCAATCTTCATTAACATTGAACCAAGTATTACAGCCACCCCCTTAATTCCTATTACTGAAATTATACCACTCATCGAAAAAAAATTCAATCTTTGCTAAAAAAAATTGAACAATTCGGAATAAACAACAAAAATAATCAACTCTTTTCGATAAAAAACGGATATTTTTAAATTCGATTTAAAATGCAGGTAAAAATCAGTTAACACATTATTAACATATTTATGCTTCAAAATCAAAATGTTTATAGATATTAATTCAGTCATTTTCCGAAAACAAGTTAAAACAGTATGGAAAAATTTATTTTTGTTATTTACATATTGAAATAATTCGTATATAATAATTATTCGATTAATAATAATATTTTATTACATCTGTTAAAGGAGTGACGATATGGCGAAGGATCAGAAAAAAATGGTTGACAGCATAACCGCCATGGATGAGGATTTTGCAAAGTGGTACACAGATGTGTGCAAAAAGGCAGAGCTTATATCCTACACCAGCGTTAAGGGTTGTATGGTTATCCGCCCATACGGCTATGCAATTTGGGAAAATATTCAAAGAATTCTTGACAATATGTTTAAGGAAACAGGTCACGAAAATGTTAATATGCCCATGTTTATTCCCGAAAGTCTGTTAAAAAAAGAGGCAGACCATGTTGAAGGCTTTGCACCCGAATGTGCATGGGTAACCTACGGAGGCAGTGAAAAGCTTGAGGAAAGGCTTTGCGTAAGACCTACCTCGGAAACGCTTTTCTGCGAGCATTTTAAGGATATAGTTCACTCCTACCGCGACCTGCCGAAGCTTTACAATCAGTGGGTATCGGTTGTAAGATGGGAAAAAACTACAAGACCGTTTTTGCGTTCAAGAGAATTTCTTTGGCAGGAGGGTCACACTCTTCACGCAACCGCCGAGGATGCCGTTGAGGAAACGGAAAGGATGCTCAATGTATATACAAAATTCTGTCAGGATTATCTTGCAATGCCTGTTGTTCAGGGAATGAAAACCGAAAGCGACAAATTTGCAGGTGCAGAAAGGACCTACTGCATTGAGGCTCTTATGCACGACGGAAAGGCACTTCAGGCAGGCACGAGCCACTATTTCGGCGACGGCTTTGCAAAGGCCTTTGACATTCAGTATTCAAACAAGGACAATCAGCTGGAATATCCGCACCAAACCTCTTGGGGCGTTACAACAAGGCTTATCGGCGCAATTATAATGACTCACGGCGACGACAACGGACTTGTTCTTCCGCCGGCAGTTGCACCCGTTCAGGTTATGGTAATTCCCATTGCACAGCACAAGGAAGGAGTTCTTGAAAGAGCATACGCTCTTACAGAAGAGCTTAAAGGCGTTTGTCGTGCAAAGATTGACGACTCAGGCAATTCACCCGGCTGGAAATTTGCAGAGTACGAAATGAAGGGTGTTCCCGTTCGTGTTGAAATAGGCCCGAAGGATATTGAAAACAATCAGTGCGTTGTTGTTACTCGCCACAACAGAGAAAAAACTGTTGTTTCGCTTGACGATATTTCCGAGGTAATACCAAAGAAGCTTCAGGAGGTGCGTGACGGACTTTACGCAAAGGCTCTTGAAAACAGAGAAAACAGAACATATAAGTGCGCCTCCATTGATGAAATCAACGAGGCACTTGAGAAAAACGGCGACGGCTTTGTTAAGGCAATGTGGTGCGGCTGTGAGGAATGTGAGGATAAAGTCAAGGAGCTTACAGGCGTAGGCTCAAGATGTATTCCTTTTGAGCAGGAGCAAATAAGTGATGTTTGCGTGTGCTGCGGTAAGCCTGCAAAGCATATGTTATATTGGGGAAAAGCATATTAATTAAAAGAGAAATTAAAAGGTTAAAAGGAAACGGTTTTTATCTCAGTTAAATAACACCTATTCTTTTATCTTTTCTCTATTCTCTCTTATCTAAATATTTGGAGGTAGTATTATGTCAGTATTAGTAACAGGCGGATTAGGTTACATAGGCTCTCACACCTGCGTTGAGCTTATGAACGCAGGAGAAGATGTTGTAGTTGTTGATAATCTTTACAACTGCAAAAAAAGCTCTTACGACAGAATTAAGGCATTGGTAGGCAGGGACTTTAAATTTTATGAATGTGATATTCGCGACGCAGAGGGTATGGGCAAAATTTTCGACAGTGAAAAGATTGAGTCCGTTATCCATTTTGCAGGACTTAAGGCAGTAGGCGAAAGCGTTCAAAAGCCTCTTGAATATTTCGACAACAATGTTAACGGTACTCTTGTGCTTCTTGATGTAATGAGAAAGCACGGCTGTAAAAAAATCGTATTTTCTTCCTCTGCTACCGTTTACGGAATGAACAATGTATCACCTCTTACCGAGGATATGCAGGTTGGCGGTGTAACTAATCCCTACGGCAGAACAAAGTTTATGATTGAGTGCATACTCAAGGATTTATACACATCCGATAACGAGTGGTCAATTTGCCTGCTTCGTTATTTCAACCCCATCGGCGCTCACAAAAGCGGCACTATGGGTGAGGACCCCAACGGTATTCCAAACAACCTTATGCCATATATTACTCAGGTTGCTATCGGCAAAAGAGAATTTCTTAATGTTTGGGGCAACGATTATGACACTCCCGACGGCACAGGCGTAAGAGATTATATTCATGTTGTTGACCTTGCTCTCGGTCACCTTAAGGCTGTTGAAAAGGTTGAGGGCGAAAGCGGACTCTTTATTTACAACCTGGGCACAGGCACAGGATATTCGGTGCTTGATGTTGTTAAGGCGTTTGAAAAGGCATCGGGTGTTACAATTCCTTATAAAATCGGTCCACGCAGAGCAGGAGACATTGCCACCTGCTATTCAAATCCCGAAAAGGCTTTGAAGGAGCTGGGCTGGAAGGCAGAAAGAGGAATTGAAGAAATGTGCGAGGATAGCTGGAGATGGCAAAGCCAAAATCCAAACGGCTATCCGGACTAACAGATTAACATATACGGCAGCAGCCATCTCTGTTTAAATTCAGAGATGGCTGCTTTTTAATTTAATTCATATGAAATATTACTTTACTTAAAATATCATAAAGCTTAATATACTTCCTCGGCGGTATCGTATTCAGTATTATAATCGGCATAAAAATCTTCTTCAAGTCTTTCAAGGAAATAATCCTTTTCCTGCGTAGTCAAAGAATTATAATACTGCGCATATATTTTTCTCGCCTTATTTCGAGTATAATTATATTCCCTGAAATCAAAGGTGTTTTGAAGCTTCATTTCGTCCTGCTCGGTGATAGTGTAGCAATCGCCGTCGTTATAAATCAAATCGGAATAAATGCCGTACTGTGCATAAATACGAATGCTTTCATCATCGCTTTTTGCAAGCTCAACAAGGCACGGCGCCGTTGCTTCGGAAAGCTCCGAGATATATTCAACATCAAGAGCTTTAATTTCTCCGCTGTTGTAGGCTTTAATATTATAATCGGCAATGACATAATCAAGATTGCAAAATCCCAGCGCAACAAGAAGCATACTGCAAATTACGGTTACTGCCTGCATATAGGCAAATTTCGGCTTAAAGATATGGATAACATAAAAGAATATTGCAACGAGCATCATAACCATAAAAACAGACACGATAATTCTGTTTTTAGATAGTCCGAAGATTTCTATATTAAGCTTCATTTTTGCAATAGCAGTTACAAGAAGCAAAACTGTAAACGCCATAATAAACGCCGAAATGAATTTTACAGCCTTTAGTCCTCCGCAGCTTTTTTTGGTAAAGAGAGCTACTGCCGAGATAAGTGCCATATTTATTACGCAAATGGCAAACATTTCAAAAAATCCGCGCCTTGCAAACTCGCTTGCAGTTAGCTTATATCCCTCCGGCAGAATACCGGAAAATGCAGAAAAGAAATACGCAAGCTGGGAAAACAGATATACCGCATAAACAAGTGCTACCGCGCTTAAGAGGCTGACGCTTGCCGCCGCAGGAAAGAATCCCTTATAGCCCTGTCTGCTTTTCTTTTTTACGCCCGCCTTCGTCCTTTTTGAAACAAAATAGAGTACAAGATATACTGCAACAAAGGCGGCAATTACAAGCTCGGCAACATATATTCCCACATTTTCAAGAATGATACCCACAAGGCTGTCGAAGGCCCTGTCTCTTATACACATCTCCGAGCCCACGAGACTAGGCATGATGGCGTA
>CALYNN010000047.1 GCA_945221685.1 uncultured Clostridia bacterium
TTGTAATCGGTGTCAATATTGGTATAGGTAAGTATTTTTTCAATAAGTAACTTCTCAAACCATTCAGGACAAGACCTACGACCGCTTTCCCAATCTTCAATAGTACGCTTGGGAATGCCGAGCCAGTTTGACATTCCTTGTTGTGTAAGTCCTACTGCTTTTCTTGCTTCTTTAACCGTCATTTTTTTAGCCTCCTAAAGAAAATATCAAAAAATACTAATATAATACATTTGATATTTTTCGCTGTAACGAATTACACCACCTTCATTTTTCTGCCATTTCCTTGCTTCTTTTATATCCTTTGTGTATTTCATTTTATCAACCCTTTTTGTTGTAATTTTTTAGTCTGAATGTTTCATTTATTGCAATTCCTAATGATATTAAGCCAATGCAAGCAAACGCAATTCTTGTATAAATTGTCTGCTCATTTATGAAAATAAAAAATAATGCAATTGCAAATGGAATATAATAAATTATCTTTTTCACTTGATTATCTCCTTTTTTTATGCTATTATAAATATGACCTTAAGGTCGGGAGAGGTTTCCCTCTCCCTTTTACCTACCACCATTTGATTGCTTGAATTAGTGCTGCGATACTGGCTATGTATATTGCTACTAATTCGGCAACCTCAAAAGCGGTAGGTTTTTTTGGTTTCTTTGCCATTGTTTATCACCCCTTTCCTTATCTGTTGTCTATATTATACCACGCAATGCGTGATTTGTCAATAGTTTTTTGCAAAAAAAAATGAAAAATTTAATATATTTTTTTAATAATAAAAGGCAGTCAAGCGACTGCCTTTTTATATATGCATTTTCACATATAACATTGTGGTGCTTATTCTTCTACGCCTATATCTGTCAGTAGGGCTTTCAGCTCCGGATAGGGCATTGAATACCGCTGGCTCAGATAGCGTAGAGAGGCACCCAGTTCTCCGTCCGGTCCGCCGTATTGGCTGATTATTATTCCTGCGGCTTTCGGGTCGGGATTTTTGATGTTTATTGGATATTGTAATTTCTTAACATAATTAAACATAAATTCAGCTCCTTCTTTTTATACTATGAGCAGTATTGAATTTGTGACACTTATGTATTATAATCCTTTAAGACAGAGTGTTTAACCAATATGCTTTCGGAGGATAATATGGAACTGAAAAAGGGAAGACCTGCCGATACCCACGGCAGACTTGAAAAAGAGATAAGGGTATATGATCTGCTTGATAAGCTGAATATTGAGTATTTTCGTATTGATCACAGCGCGGCAGATACTATGGAGGTTTGCCGGGAAATAGATAAGACCTTAGGCACTCTTATATGTAAAAATCTTTTTCTGTGCACCAGAACGAAAACCGATTTTTATCTGTTAATGCTACCGGGGGATAAAGCGTTTAAAACAAAGGATATTACCAAGCAGCTTGGATGCTCACGACTTTCATTTGCAGACGCCGATTATATGGAAAAATTTTTGAATATCAAGCCGGGCGCAGTTTCGGTTATGGGACTTATGAACGATACCGAAAATAATGTTCAGCTTGTTATTGACCGACAGGTGATAGAAAGCGACACTGTAGGCTGTCACCCCTGTGTAAACACATCGAGCCTAAGACTGAAAACAGTCGATTTGCTAAATGTGATTTTGCCTGCCGTAAATCATTCGCCGATAATAGTTGACCTGCCTGATGCTCAGCAGTAATATAACAGTATAACGCAGTAAAACGGCCGCATTAAGTGCGACCGTTTTTTCTGTTAAAATTATCGATAACCGTATTGTAGCGTTCGTATGCCTTTGCAACCGCATCGTCCCAGCTGATATAAATATCGCTTTGCGCCCTTTTTCCAACGGATTTCAGCAGGTCCTTGTTATACATAATTTTGCTTAGCACCGAAGCTATTGAATGGGCACTTTCCATACACAAAAAGCCTGTTTTGCAGTCCTCAATATCCTCTGCCGCACAGCTTGAGCGAACAAGCAGACTGGGCGTTGCGCAAGCCGCCGCTTCTCTTACAACAAGACCGTTTGTGTCGAAAACAGACGGGAATAAAAGAATATCGGAAATGCCGTAATATCCTTGAATTTCCTGACGGTCAAGAATTTTACCTGTCCAAATTACTCGGTCCCAAAGTCCGGATTTTCTAATATATCTTTTTATTGCGTTTTCGTCTGCGCCGAAGCCAAGCATAATCAGCCTGAAATCATTGCCCTCCTGCTTAAGCTTACTGCAGGCGTCAAGAATAAGCCGAATATTTTTGTACCATATCATTCGTCCGCTGTAAAGAAATACAGGTATTCCCTCGGGTATGCTGTGCTTGCGCTTAATCATAGCAATATCGTCCCTTGAAACATCTGTAACAGGCAGGTCACAGCCGTTTGGCATTACTGTAAATTCACCCTGATAACCGATTTTTCTTAATGAGCTTGCAGTTCCGCGGCTTGTTACCCATACCTCGTCGGCGGCGTTAATATTGTTCAGCAAAAAATTATAGGCAAAATCTCTTGCAGGCTTGGTGGGAACACGCTTGTCAATATCGTATTCGTACTTGGTGTGATATGTCAGCACAACGGGAATTTTTTTCTTTTCCACAACCCGCCTGAAATAGTAGCTGGTTGCCAGCGGAGCATGTGAATGAAGCAGGTCGAAATCACGCCTAATTATTTCCTGATGAAGCTCATCTTTAAAAGGCCAGCCTACGCTGTAGCCCTCTTTAGACGGAACCCACCAGCTTTTATACCTGAATATTTCGTAATTATATTTGTAGTCCTGCTGATTTGGATTTTTAGGAGTTATAACAACCGCTTCGCAAAAATTCCTGTTAAGCAGGTCTGCATAGTTTTGAGCAACATTGCTTATTCCGTCGGTAGTAGGGGGGAAAGCGTCTGTTCCTATGCCTATTTTAAGTTTTTTGTCCAATAAAGACACCTCAGCTTCAGCATAATAATTTCGGTAATTATACCACTGATTAACACAATTGTAAACAATGTTAATTATTTTTGCCGCTCGAATTAAGAAATATTTAATATATTAAAAAATTTTCTTGATATTATTTTTACTATAATCTATAATAGAAAATGAATATTTATAATTTAGCGGAGGGATTAAAATGTCGCAGGCCTACTCTGTATCGCTTGAAAAAATTATTGATGCTCATAATTTGGAGATTGTGTATCTTCCGAAAGCAGCAGAAGAAATACCGATTACCACCAATGAGGTAAACAGACCCGGTATTGTTCTTACCGGATATACCGACTATTTTGATTCGCTGCGAATTCAAATTTTGGGTTGGACAGAGTTTGGTTTTTTGCTTAATATGAGTCCCGACGAGCGCGAAAAGGCTCTTGGCTATTGGCTTAGCCTTAAGCCTGCGGCGGCAGTGGTTACAAGGGGACTTGATATTCCCGATTATTTCGTTGATGCCTGCCGTAAATATGAGGTTCCTTTACTTAAAACTCAGGAGGAAACCTCGCCCTTCCTTGCGGCACTTATTGAGCATCTTAACAAGGAGCTGGCTCCGAGAATTACACGCCACGGCGTATTGGTTGAGGTTTACGGTGAGGGAGTTCTTATTACCGGAGAAAGCGGAGCAGGCAAAAGCGAGGCGGCTATTGAGCTTATCAAGAGAGGTCACAGACTTATTGCCGACGACGCAGTTGAAATCAGAAAGATAAGCGACAAAACCCTAATGGGAAATTCACCCAGCAATATCAGACACTTTGTTGAGCTTCGCGGAATAGGCATAATCGACGCAAGAAGAATTTTCGGTATGGGTGCTGTTAAGCCAAGTGAAAAGATAGATATGGTAATTCGGCTTGAAGCATGGGATTCCACCAAGGCTTACGACAGGCTTGGCCTTGACAACGAATATGCGAAGATTTTGGGCGTAAAGGTGCCTGCAATGACAGTGCCTATTACCCCGGGTCGTAACCTGGCGGTTATTGTTGAAACTGCGGCTATGAACAACCGTCAAAAGAAAATGGGCTATAATGCCGCAAAGGACCTTATGCTCAGCTTGGGAATGGACGATGTTACGCCCGAGGATAAGGAAATAGATATTTGGCAGAACTGATAAAAAGCCGATATAATTCTGTAAATAATTAACAGGGGGATATATACATATGTACACAATAGGAATTGATTTGGGAGGAACAAATATAGTGGCTTCCGTGGTTGACAGTGATTATAACATCATTTCAACCTCAAAAACGCCTACTAACAGTCCACGCAGTGCCGAGGAAATTTTTGACGATATTGCGGAAATTTCCTTTGATGCAATAAAGAAAGCAGGACTTACAATAAGTGATATTGAATCGGTTGGCTTAGGTACTCCGGGTACTGCCAACAGCGACGGCGTTATTGAATTTGCCAATAACCTCGGCTTTGTAAATGTGCCGGCAAGAGATATGCTTATTGAGCGCTTCGGCATTGAAAATGTATATATTGAAAACGACGCTAACTGTGCTGCCTTGGGTGAGGCGTTTGCAGGATGCGGTCACGGAGCAAAGGAATTTGTTGCCGTTACATTGGGAACAGGTGTAGGCTCCGGTATTATTATTGACGGAAAAATCGTAAACGGCGTAAACTGCGCCGGAGGTGAGTGCGGCCATATGGTAATTGTAGTTGACGGCGAGCAGTGCAGCTGCGGCAGAAAGGGCTGCTGGGAGGCATATGCTTCGGCAACGGCTCTTATCCGTCAAACAAAGATGGCTATGGAGGAATACCCCGATTCATATATGCACCATCTTGCCGCTGAGGAGGGCAAGGTGTCCGGCAGAACTGCCTTTGATGCAATGCGCAAGGGCGATATTGCAGGCATAAAGGTTGTTGATACATATATCAAATATGTTGCCTGCGGACTTATCAATATTATCAACGCCCTTCAGCCCGAGATAATCTGCATCGGCGGCGGCATTTGCAACGAGGGTGAAACTCTCCTTAAGCCTCTGCGCAGATATGTTCAGGCAGAAAGATATTCAATGCACAGTAAAATCCAAACTAAAATTGTTAAAGCCGAGCTTGGAAACGACGCCGGTGTTATCGGTGCGGCAATTCTCGGCAAGGTTAAAGAATAATCGGTGATAGCTTGAAGCAATTAATAGAATTATGCAAAAAAATCGGATGTGAATACGCAGAAAACGAACCAATGAGCAGCCATACTACCTTCAAGATAGGCGGCTGTGCAAGGCTTGTTGTTTACCCTGAAAGCACATCTCAAATTTGTGAAATCGTTAAAGTCGCCAAGGTGCAGGGCGTTAGGCTTATTGCAATAGGCAACGGCTCTAATCTTTTGGTAGATGATGCAGGAATAGACGCCTGTGTTATGCTCCTTGATGAAAGATTCGGAGATATTAAGCTTATCGACGGTGAAACCGTTTTTGCACAGTCAGGAGCAATGCTTATTAGGCTTTGCCGCTTTGCCTGCGAAAATTCCCTTTCGGGCTTGGAATTTGCCTACGGTATTCCGGGCACCTGCGGCGGCGGTGCGTTTATGAACGCAGGCGCCTACGGCGGTGAAATGAAGGATGTGCTCGTTAAGTGCACCTATGTTGACGGCGACGGAAATGAGGGCGAGCTGTCGGGGGAGGATATGAAGCTTTCATATCGTCACTCAGCCTTCTACGAAAACGGGTATATTATTACAGGACTTTATCTTAAGCTTGTAAAAGGCAATCAGGAAGAAATTAAAGCAAAAATGAATGAGCTTATTTCTCGCAGAAGGGAAAAGCAGCCTCTTGAGTTTCCGTCGGCAGGCTCAACCTTTAAACGCCCCGAGGGTTATTTTGCGGGTACGCTTATTCAGGAATGCGGACTTAAAGGAAAATCCGTAGGCGGTGCACAGGTAAGCGAAAAGCATGCCGGCTTTGTTATCAACCGCGGAGGTGCCACCTGCCGCGATGTGCTGGAGCTTTGCAAAATTTGCAGTGATACGGTATATGAAAAAACAGGCGTTAGGCTTGAAATGGAAATAAGAGTAACAAAATAACTGCACTTGCGAAAGTAAGTTAAGCAGACGCGAAAAATATAAATTATTTAGAAACGGAGAACTAAGTATATGGGAAAAGAGTTGGTTGTATTAACAGGTGTCAGCGGAGCCGGAAAATCTACCGCTATGGGATTTTTAGAGGATGTAGGCTTTTACTGCGTTGATAATATGCCCCCCGAGCTTATGGCTACCTTTGTAAGCATTATGGCAAGCTCTCAGCAGTACAATCGTGTTGCCATAGTAACCGATGTGCGCTCAATAGATATACTTAAGCATCTCAAGGAACGAATGGAGGATATTGAAAAATACGGTTATCTTGTAAAAATTGTATTTCTTGATGTTAACGAAAAGGAAGCAATGAAGCGATATAAGCTTACAAGAAGAAAGCACCCCTTTGCCGATAAATTCAACGGCGATATTGCAGGTGCGATAGCTTATGAAAAAGAAACCCTTTCTTCATTAAGAGCACAGGCAGACCATATTATCGATACCTCGGATATGGATAATTCAAAGCTTCGCTCAAGACTCACCCAGATTTTGTTGGGAGACGAGGGCAAAAGGGAAATAATGAATATTCACTGTATTTCATTTGGCTTTAAGCACGGTGTTCCGTCAGACGCAGACTTTGTAATTGATGTGCGATGTCTGCCTAATCCGTATTGGGTTGATGAGCTTCGAAATAAAACAGGACTTGATAAAGAGGTAAAGGATTATGTCTTTTCCTTTGACGAGTCTAATGAGCTTTTAAGCAAGCTTATAGATTTATTAGACTTTTTAAATCCTCTCTACATAAAAGAGGGAAAAAGCCAAATAGTTTTTGCCATCGGTTGCACAGGGGGTAATCACAGAAGCGTTGCGTTTGCAGAGGCGCTTAAGGATTATTTCTCAAAAAAGTGGGATAATGTTTCGGTAAATCACAGAGATATAGAGCGTAAATAAGTAGGTAAAATGTCTTTTTCAAAACAGGTTAAAAACGAATTACTCCAAATTGAATATGAAAACAGCTGTTGCGAAAAGGCTTTGCTTTACGGTATGAGTATTTTCGGAAAAAGCTTTTCGTGCTTTGAGGTTTGTATGCAATCCGAAAACGAAAGCATTATAAAGCTATACAAAAAGCTGCTGAAAAAATACTGCAATGTTAAAAGCGATATTAAGGTTTCGCCCAAGGGTAAAAGTTATTCGGTAACGATTAATAAAAAAAGCGAGTGTGCGAAAATTCTCGGCGCCTTCGGTCATACCGACGGAGGAAGCCTTAAAATTAACCACGCGAATTTTGACTGTGAAAAATGCTGCAACGCATTTCTTGCAGGAGCCTTTCTTGCCTGCGGAACAGTATCCTCTCCCGAAAAGGACTACCATCTTGAATTTACCGTTGCGTTTATGAATTTATCTAAAAGCCTTGTAACGCTTCTTGAGGAGATGGAGCTATCGCCTAAAACCTCGGTAAGAAAAAAATACAGCAATGTAATCTATTTTAAAGACAGCGAGGCTATTGAGGATTGCCTTTATATTATGGGTGCCGCCTCGTCTATGTTTGATATGATGCGCATAGAAATTGTTAAGGATATAAGAAACCGCGCAAACCGAACCGCTAATTGCGAAACCGCTAATATAGAAAAAACGGTTAAGGCAAGCTTTCAGCATATGGCGGCTATTGAAAAAATTGAGGAAAGAAAGGGTATCGACTATCTCAAAAAGGACTTAAAAGATATTGCAGTGCTTCGTCGCGATAATCCCGAAGCGTCGCTGGCAGAGCTGTCAAGGCTCAGCGGTCTGTCCCGTTCCGGTGTTAACCATAGGCTTGCAAAAATTGTTGAAATAGCAAATAACTTATAAAGGAAGAAAATAAATATGTTTACTCACTTGCACACGCATACCGAGTTTTCTCTGCTTGACGGCGCCTGCCGCATTGAGCAGCTTGCCCGGCACGCAAGGAGTCTCGGAATGCAGTCCCTTGCGATTACCGACCACGGTAATATGTACGGGGCTGTTGATTTTTACAGAGCCTGTAAAAATAACGGAATAAAGCCGATTATCGGCTGCGAGGTTTATGTTGCGCCGCGCACCCGCTTTGACAGAGATAAGGTGCTTGATAAGGAATATAACCACCTCATTTTGCTTTGTAAAAACGAAACAGGTTATAAAAATCTTATAGCAATGGTGTCAAAATCCTTTACCGAGGGATTTTATTTTAAGCCTCGTGTTGATCGCGATTTACTCGAGAAGTATCACGAGGGATTAGTCTGTCTTTCCGCCTGCCTTGCAGGAGAAATACCTCAGCTTATTTTGCAAAAGGATTATGAGCAGGCAAAAAATACTGCCCTGTGGTATCGTGATGTTTTCGGTGAGGAAAACTATTATCTTGAGCTTCAGTACCACGGAATAAACGAGCAAAAGGCTGTTAACGAGGGAATTAAAAGAATTTCGAGAGAAACCGGAATACCCCTTGCGGCAACAAACGATGTTCACTATATAGAAAAGCAGGACGCAAAAATTCAGCAGGTGCTGATTTGCATTGCAACAAACCATACTATCGGCGAGGATACGGGACTTGAATTTCACTCCAACGAGTTTTACCTTAAAAGCGAGGAGGAAATGCGAAGGCTGTTTTCAGATGTTCCCGAAGCAATAGATAATACAGGCCGCATTGCCGATATGTGCAATTTCGATTTTGAATTCGGAACCACAAAGCTCCCTTATTATGAAACGCCGAATAATATGGATCATTTTGAGTATTTTAGGCAGCTTTGTATGCAGGGTATGAAAAAAAGGTACGGCGATAATCCCCCTAAAGAATATTATGACCGCCTTGAGTACGAGCTTGAAACAGTGGAAAAAATGGGATATACCGATTACTATTTGATAGTGGCGGATTTTGTGTCCTTTGCAAAAAGCAAAAATATTCCCGTAGGTCCCGGCAGAGGCTCAGGTGCAGGCTCCATTGCCGCCTACTGTATGGAAATAACCGATTTGGACCCTATGAAATATAATTTGCTTTTTGAGCGCTTTCTTAATCCCGAAAGGGTTTCTATGCCCGATTTTGATATTGATTTCTGCTACGAGCGCAGAGGCGAGGTTATTGATTATGTTACAAAAAAGTACGGCGCAGACCATGTTGCACAAATAGTTACCTTTGGTACTCTTGCCACAAGGGCCGCAATTCGCGATGTGGGCAGAGCTATGGGTATGCCCTATGCCGCTGTTGATGCCGTTGCAAAGCTTGTGCCCGGTGATTTTCACATTACCATTGAACAGGCAGTGAAAAAATCCAAGGAGCTTTCTGACCTTATGAAAGAAAATCCTCAGGTCAACGAGCTTATTGAAACTGCAAAAAAGGTGGAGGGTATGCCGCGAAATACCTCTACCCATGCGGCAGGCGTTGTAATTACCCACAATCCAGTGTCCGACTATGTGCCGCTTGCCACCAACGACGGCGTGCCTGTTACCCAATATATTATGACTACTCTTGAGGAGCTTGGACTTCTTAAGATGGATTTTTTGGGATTGAGAACCCTAACCGTTATTGACGACGCTTCAAAGTCAGCAGGCATAGATATTAATAAAATTTCAATCGAGGACGAAAAGGTTTACCGCCTTTTTGCAAAGGGGCAAACAGAGGGTATATTCCAGTTTGAATCGGCAGGAATGAAGCAAATGCTTATGAATCTTAAACCTACCGCTTTGGAGGATTTAATTGCCGCCACCTCGCTCTACCGCCCCGGTCCTGCCAAGCAGATTGATACCTTTGTGGAAAATTCACACCATCCCGAA
>CALYNN010000048.1 GCA_945221685.1 uncultured Clostridia bacterium
AATAACCTATTAATTTTTTCGGCGTGGTTCAAACCACTTTATCGACAGCCTCAAACGGACAGCTCAAAAAGCTGTCCGTTTTTTAGTAAATAACTTTAAAATTTTATTCGGATTTATCAAGCTTATTCATTAGCATATCGTGATACTTTGGCTGATTATCTCTAACCGCCTTTGCGGGTATAAAGCAAAACAGCATAACCGCCGCCGCGCCTAAAAACAGCTCCATAGGGTAAACAATATCGCTATCGGCAACACCCTTATTTGCACAATTTATAATAATCTGAGCAATTACGGGACCTATAATCATAGGAACAAGCACATACATAACCATCCTGCAACCCTGAAACAGACCTTCCTTGCCCTCGGGAATATAGTCTCGGTAGGAGGCAGTAAACAATCCTGCCATTACAAGACTAACGCCTATAACAAGTATTCCGCCTATAATAAGCACCGCAAGCAAAGCAGTATTGTTTTTATCTACAAAAAATTTCGCCGACCAAATAATGATACAGCCTGCAATACCTGCAATATTCGTTGGATAATAAAAATTGCGTTTGCCGAATTTATCCATAGCGGAAGAAATAACAACCGAACCAACGGCAGCAGTAACCATTATTATTCCCACGGGAATAATATAATCCTTAACCTTAAGAGTGCCCTCAATAATATTAAAAAGATAATTCACATAAATCTGATATGCAATGGCGGAAACCATATTTCCCGCAAGGCACATATAAAGCATTTTATTTTTCTTTATTACCGCAGGCTGAAGCGAATATGTAAAATCATTAATAAATGAGCTTGACTTATTTGGCTTAATTCCCTTTTTATCGCGCATTATGAGCATACCCAGAACGCCGCCTGCACTTGTAATAATTCCGAGAATAACGAAAAACCTTTTCCAATCCTCAGGCGTTGCATCGGCATTTGTAAGACTGTCAAAGCCGACAAAAACCACTGCAAGCGCAACAAGGGGCATAATGGCAAGAACGGTATCGACTCTCGCTCTGTTTGCAGTATTGGAAACATCTGTTACCCACGCATTAAAAGACGAGTCGTTGCTTATTGAGCCGATAATAGACATTATACAGTCCATTGCAACAACGAGAATTACCATAGAAAGAATTTTGTCTTCATTAGGCTGCATGGGAACAAGGGCAAACATCATTATTGTTAAGCCCCAAACAATATAACCGCCGCAAATAAATATTTTTCTTTTTCCCGTTCTGTCGCACAGTGCACCGCCCAACAGTGTCGAAACAGTTGCAAAGATTGCAGAAAAAGCAACCATAAGCGTTGTTGCATAGGGCGCGCGGGTAATTTCGTTTTGCATAAAGCGTGAAAAATACATATTTTCAACCACCCATGCAATTTGTCCTATAAGACCGAAAAGTATAATGGAGGTCCATACTCCTGCGCCAAGGGCGCCTTTTTTCGTTGTTTTGGATTTCATAATCATCACCCTTAAAATACTAAATTGAAATCAATTTATAAGCAGTATAGTAAAGAAAGCCACCCAAATAATCCTTGACTAAATCGAGGTAATCCTTTCTTTTTATTTCGCTGCCCTGCTGACAGAAGCAAAGCATATCGTAGGTTACGCCTATTTCCTTAAACTTAAGTCCTGTTTTTATAAAGCCGTTTTGTTCGTAGAACTTAAGCCGCTTAAGCCTTTGCTCATAGTTTGAATAGCCTGCTTCAACCTCCTCGATATTTAAGATGAGGCGGCATCCGCTGTATTTGTTTTTAAGCAAAGAAAGAATTTTACTGCCGTAGCCCATTCCCTGAAATTCGGGAGAAACGGCGAGATAAAAAATGTAAACAATATCGCGGTGCCTTACATTGTAAGAAATTCCCACAAAGCTATCACCGTCATACACGGCAAAATAATCTACATTCTTTTTCCTTGCAAAATGCTCAATTCCGGGAGTTCTTTCATTTTTTGGAAAGGATTCACGGTAAAGCCTTCGACATCTTTGCAGGCATTCCTCTGTTAAATCATAGGGCGCTAATTTTATTTCAGACAATATAACAACTCCGTTTTATTAATAAACAAAAGCCGTACAATCTGCGTACGGCTTTCATATCTTACAGATTCAATTTAATATTAACACAAAGTGTAAAATAAATCAACACGCTTTAGACTATTACCGTTACTCTAAAGCTTATCTGCCCTTTGCAAAGCTGCGAACCTTAAATTCTGCGCCTGTTGAAGCGCACACCTTTTCAGCCGCCTCTATGTCCTCCGGTGAAATAACATCAACAACGGTCATTCTTACATTTTTGCAGTATTTTACACATTCGCTGGTAAAATCAAGCATAGCGTCAAAGGCTTTCCCGGGGTAGATATTTCTTGTAATTTTATCATACTTTTCGGAGCTTGGCTCATTTAAGGAAACGGAAATACAATCAAAGGTTTCCGATAGCTCCTTTGCGGTAGGCTTTCCGTTAATTAAATCGGAAAGTCCGTTTGTATTAAGCCTTAAGTTAATTGAGGGATTGATTTGCTTAATATACCGAGCGGTTTTAATTAAGTTATCATAAGCGTTTGTAGGCTCGCCGTAGCCGCAAAAAACCGCACTGCTTACTCTTGTAAAATCGTAAGCGTCAACAGCGGCTTTAATTTCTTCAAAATCAGGCTCCTTATCGAACCATAGCTTTTCTGCGTCGCCAACTGCATCGCCCGTTGAGCGTATACAAAAAGCGCAGTTACAGGGGCATCTGTTGGTTATATTCAAATAGGTTCCGCCTTCTAATGTATAAACAATATCTGCCATAATAGCCTCACATCTTATCTATAAATAATCTTTTTTTAATTTTTGCGGCATCAAAGGCGGCGGCTATTACTATAAACAAAACCGCACTGCCTACTGCCTGAATAATATTGCCGGGAATATTAACAACAGCGTACGCCTTGTCTATTATCAAATCGGCAACAAAATAACCGCCGACAGTAATAACACCTGCCGGAATTGTTAAAAGCGCAGTAAGTGGAGTCAAAATTTTGTCACTCTTTTTACAGCTCAAAACAAAAGGAAGGGCAATCAGCGCCTTAACTATTAATGTTGCCGGAGCATAGCTTACCCAGCCTGCCGTAACATCGGCAAGTGCCTCGCCGACAGCCGCGGCAAAAAACGCCCAAGGACCGCCCATAACGGAAGCAACAAGATAAACAAGTGCGTCACCGAAATGAACATATCCCGTTGCAACAGGCACCGAAACAAATCTTGTAAGTACAAAAATCATTGCAGTAAACATAGCAGTTACTACCATTTTCAACAGCTTTTTATTTTTCATAAAGTTCACCTAAAACCCTTTCAAAATATACTCCATAATTACCGTCGCCGTCAGCATCTGTTGCGGCAACAGCCTTTTCAATAAACCGAGCCGCAAGGCAGGCAGAGTCGGCAAGAGACATACCCTTTACGGTGCCGGCGGCAACAATCGACGCAAAAATATCGCCTGTTCCGCTGAAATATCCGCCCTGCCGACGCGACGATGCATAATAAAATTCTCCGTTATCAAAAACAACATTGATAATTTTATCCTTGTCCGTATATCCCGTTGCAACAATTTTTTTTATGCCCTTTTCGTTATAAATCTTGATTATGTAAGATTTAATATCTTCAAGCTTTTCCGAATAAGGCATATCGGCAATAAAGGCAAGCTCGGCAATATTCGGCGTAATTATATCCGCCTGCCGACAAAGCTCAATAACCTTCCTACACATTTCAAAATTATATCTGTCGTACAGAGCACCGTTATCTGCCATAACGGGATCAACAACAAGAACGGTACCCTTTCCCTTAAGAGCTTTAACCGCCTCGGTAATACATTCAAGCTGTGCCTCATCTGTTGCAAAGCCTGTAAGTACGGCATCAAACTCAATGCCCAGCTTTTTCCATTCCGAAACAAAGGGCAATATACAATCGGTAAGAGATTTGCATTTGTAGCTTTCAAAGGCGGTTTGATTGGAAAGCACCGCCGTCGGAAGCGGATGAGCCTCAACACCCATAGCCGATATAACGGGAATTGAAGCAGTAAGGGAGCATTTACCGAAGCCCGATAAATCGTTAATAACCGCTATTTTTTTCATTCCCTCACCTGCCGTTAATATTAGCTATATACTTGACTCGATTTGAGTTAAATTATATAATACCTGTGTATTTATTTCAATATACAAAATAATTAATATTTTAGGGTACAGATATGAAAAAGTATTTGAAAATTTACAACATTATTAAATCACAGATAGAAAATAAGGAGCTTGCCGCAGGACAAAAGATTTTATCTGTAAGAAAAGCGGCAAAGCTATATAATGTTTCTATTACCACAATACAAAACGCATATTTTGAGCTTTGTGCCGACGGCTACATAATTTCGCAAAGCAAAAGCGGATACTATGTTACAAGCACTGCAGAAAATAATACGATAAACACAGAGCCTGAAGAAAAAGACTCCATAATCTATAATTTTACAGGAGGAATTGCCGACAGAGACAGCTTTGATTTAAAGCTTTGGCAAAGGTATATCAAAAGTGCATTAAGGCAAGGCGACAGAATGTTGAGCTATAGCTCACCGCAGGGTGAATACGATCTGCGCTGTGCAATATCTGATTACATTAAAGAAAAAAGAAATGTTGTAGCCTCACCTGACCGAATTATCGTAGGAGCCGGCGTAACCGCATTGCTTAACATAATATGCACACTGCTTGATAAAAGCAGTATTATATCCTTTCCCGACAACAGCTTTGAAACAGGCATTGGATTATTTAGGGATTACGGCTATGATGTCAGAACAAGATATAAGGACGCAGATGTTATTTATGTTTCCCCATCTCATATGACGCGGTGGGGTGATGTTATGCCAATTAAAAGAAGGGTTGAGCTAACCGAATATTCCTGTAAAAAGGGTTCAATAGTTATTGAGGACGATTACGAAAACGAGTTTTTATATAATGTTCGTCCTACTCCCTCACTCTATGCTCTCGGAAAAGGAAATGTAATATATATGAGCTCATTTTCAGCAATGCTTATTCCTGCCATAAGAATAAGCTTTATGGTGCTTACTCCGGAGCTTTACGATATATATAAAACTAAAATGCACAGATTAGCGCAGACCGCCAGCAAAACGGAGCAGATTGCCCTTTGCAGCTATATTCGCGACGGTCACCTAAATTCTCAAACAAAAAAGGTAAGAAGGCTTTACTCTGCAAAAACAAAGGATTTTGCAAAAATTCTGAAAAACAAGCTTCCTAATTCAAAAATCGAAATCGGTGACAATACCCTGCAAATTATTCTTTCCGCCGAAATTTCAAAAAGTCCCGATATTTTCGAGTCAATGGGAATAAAGGTGCATATAGAAAAATTTGAAAACAAAATGATAACTTTGGTTATATCTCCGTCTGGAATACCGTTTGATGAACTCGAAAATGCGGCAGAGCTTTTAAAAAAAGCAATAGTTTAAAAAACATTCGTTCTAATAGTCCCTATTATAGTACTAAGCCGCTTGTTGATATTGAATAAGAAATAACTCCTGATATAATGAAATTGTAATCAAAAGGAGGTAATTCTTATGAAAAAATCATTTAAAAACACTTTAACTGGAATAATCATTTTTGCGGTAACAATTATACTCGGCTTTTCAATCAGCTACATTATATTTGATTTGGCTGATACGCTTTCAAGAATTCAGTTAAGAATTCTGCTTTCCGCTGACATTATAACACTTACTGCAATAGGCTCTGCTTGCTGGTTTCTTTACGAATCAAGGCTTGCAAAAAAGGAAAAAGAAGCGCAGTTCAAAAAGAGACACAGTAAAAGAGTAGAAAGAATAAACGCACAAACAAATGAAGCGAAAAACATTCTTTCGACAGTTAATTTTGCGGCATAATCATTGAAAATTTAATAATTTGTGGTATAATGCACCTGAAAACAGGTGCATTATTTTTTTAATATCGGAGTGTATATATGGATAGCATAAAATTATCGCATCATCTGAAATCAAACAAGGTTAAAATAGACGACGGCTTTTGGAACAAAATCATAAGCCTTGTTCAAAGGGAGGTAATCCCCTATCAGTATAAAGCACTTTGCGACAAGGTTGAGGGTGCAGAAAAAAGCCACAGTATTGAGAATTTTATTAAAGCGGCAAAAATTAAATCTGTTATTGAAGCAGGCGGGCAGGTACCTGTATATCCTGTTGATAAATGGTTTTATGATGAACAAAACAGCGACAGTAATGCCTTTAAGGGTTGGGTTTTTCAGGACTCCGATGTATATAAATGGCTTGAAGCAGTGGGCTATTCTTTAAGTATAAAGCAAAACGACAACCTGAAAAAGAAGGCAGATGAAATAATTGAAGCAGTATGTTCGGCTCAGCTTGAAAACGGCTACCTTGATACTCTCTACATTATTAATGACCGCAGTAAAATATTTACAAACCTTAAGGATTTTCACGAGCTATACTGCTTCGGTCATTTGGCAGAGGCGGCTGTTGCGTATTACAACGGAACAGGAGAAAAAAGGCTTCTTGAAGCAGCCTGCAAATTTGCGGATTTAATATGTGAAACCTTTAATGAAAGCAATTTAAAAGGCTACCCGGGTCACGAAATTGCAGAGCTTGCATTAATTAAGCTTTACAGAGAAACAGGAAAAAAGCAATATCTTGACACGGCTGAATTTTTTATTACTCAACGGGGCAAAGCGCCTTATTACTACGACATTGAAACCGGAAGAAGCACCGACGGAAGGGACTACATTTACAATCAGGCGCACAAGGAGCCGCGACTGCAGGACGAAGCGGTAGGTCATGCAGTCAGGGGTGTTTATCTATACACGGGAATGGCAGAGCTTGCAGGCGAAATCAATAATGACGAATTACTTTCCGCCTGCAAAAAAATATGGAATAATATTGTTACCAAAAAGCTTTATATTACCGGTGGTATCGGTTCAACCGCCGACGGTGAAGCATTTAGCTTTGATTACGATTTGCCTAATGATTTGGCGTACTGTGAAACCTGTGCTTCTGTCGGATTAATATTTTTTGCAAGGAGCATGAATGAGCTTGACAGCAATTCGGTTTATGCAGATATTGCCGAAAAAGCGCTTTACAACTGCGTTCTTGCCGGCATGGCAGAGGACGGGAAATCCTTTTTCTATGTAAATCCTCTGGAGGTTTTGCCCGAAGCGTCACGCAGGGATTCTCGAAAAAAGCATGTTAAGCCTGTCAGACAAAAATGGTTTTCCTGTGCCTGCTGTCCCCCTAATCTTGCAAGGCTGATTTGCTCATTAAGTGAATATATTTATACCGAAAATGACAATACTGTTTTTATAAACCAGCTTATCGGAAATTACGCTGAAGCCGATAAATGCAGTTTGCATTTAAAATCCGATTATACAAAAAGCGGTCATATAGATATCGAGATAACAAATATTAAAACGGACAAGCTGAAAATAGCCGTAAGAATGCCTAACTACTGTGAAAACGCAAAAGCAAATATGTGCTATTCTTATGCTGACGGGTATATGTATTTTGATATTACCGAGGAATGTATAATTACGGTTGATTTTGAAATAAAGCCGCAGATCATAAAATGTTCAAACAGGGTTCGCGAAAACTGCGGAAAGGTTGCAGTTACGCGAGGACCGTTTGTATATGCGCTTGAGGAAGTCGATAACGGCAGTAATCTTCAAATGCTGACATTAGACGCAGAAAAGCCTCTTATATATAACGAAGCTAACGGCACAATTACAGCATCCGGATATAGAGAAGCACCCGATGAGGAGCTATATAAAGCGTATTCACCTGCTTCAAAAGAGAAAACGGACTTGACCTTTATTCCCTACTGCAAATGGGGAAACAGAGGGGAAAATGAAATGGAGGTCTATATAAGATTAGAGAAATGAAGGAATATAAGAATAAATATGACAAGCTTGCAAACGCACCTGTAAGAAGGCTGATTATTTCTCTTTCGGTGCCAACAATTATAACGATGCTTGTTTCCGCTGTTTACAATATGGCAGACAGCTACTTTGTCGGAAAAATTGACACAACATCTGTTGCTTCAATCGGAATAGTATTTTCGGTTATGACACTACTGCAAGCAGTGGGATTTTTCCTCGGTAACGGAAGCGGTATTCTTATAAGCACCTGTTTAGGTCAAAAGGAAAAGGACAAAGCGCAGATTTATGCTAACACGGCATTTTTTACTGCTTTAGCCGCAGGAGTAATTCTTGCAATAATCGGTCTCCTTTTCTCAACTCCCCTATCGTATATGCTGGGAGCAACGGAAACTGCCGCCGCGTCGGCTTCAAGCTATTTAAGAATAATTCTTTTAGGCTCACCGTTTATACTTGGCTCCTTTGTTCTAAACAATCAGCTTAGGTATCAGGGAAGCGCATTATATTCAATGTTTGGAATATTAAGCGGAAGCCTGCTTAACATTGCACTTGACCCACTGTTTATTTTTAAATTCAATATGGGAGTCAGCGGCGCCGCAGCTGCAACAATAATAAGTCAGGTTATTGGATTTATTATTTTGATTTTCGGAACAACAAGAAGCGAAAATCTAAGAATTTCGATAAAAAAATTTAAGCCGAATTTTAAAATATATTCGGATATATGCAAAAATGGTCTTCCCTCCTTGGCTCGTCAGGGAATACAGACAGCCGCAAACATTGCTTTAAACTTTGCCGCGTCATCCTTTGGTGATGCCGCAATAGCAGGAATGAGCGTTTTTAACAGAGTAATGTTTGTAGGATTTGCAGTTGTAATAGGTATCGGTCAGGGCTTTCAGCCGGTGTGCAGCTTTAATGACGGGGCAAAAAAATATGACAGAGTTTATGAAGGCTATAAATTCATATGTATCGCAACTACTGTTTTTATTGCAGTGGCTTCGTTGGTTGATTTTATTTTTGCCGACCGTTTAATTTCAGTTTTCCGAGATGACCCTGAGGTAATAGAAATAGGCTCCAAGGCGCTTAAAATTCAGGCATTTGCTCTGCCTGTTGTAGGCTTTTGCACATCCTCCAATATGCTTCTTCAATCTCTCCAAATTTCCGGTAAGGCAACAATTCTTGCTCTTGCAAGACAAGGCATTTTTTATTTGCCGCTTATTTTGACAATTCCGAAAATATTCGGTATTAACGGACTTGTAAGCGTTCAGGCGGTTGCCGATATTCTTTCATTTATTCTAACTGTTTTTATTGTATCCCCCACGATAAAAAGCTTAAGCAAAGAAGTTAAAAAGAGCAAAAAATAAAAACCGACATAGGTCGGTTTTTATTTTTATAGTTAATATATTGGGATTATTCAGCCTTCATTTCAAGAAGCTTTGCAGTGCCGTTATAAGCGGCAACTGAAACTGTAATTGAATCGTGAATAGCGGCTTCAATATCATCCTCGGTTGCACCTAATTCCTTTGCATATGTAGAATTGATAAACAAATCATAGTCCATAATATCGGGAAGATGATACGGATCAATACCGGACTCTATACCCTTTTCGGCATATTCCTTAACAACTTTCTTCATACCCATCTTCATCATCCATGGAGCACAGCCTACAATCTTTCTGCCGGCCATTCCTCTTGCGTCATAAACGATACCAAGGAACTTATCCCACTTCATATTATACATACCAATCGGAATAGCCTCAAAGCCCTTCTTATCGCTAAGAGCGGCACCGCAGATAACCTCACCAACCTGACGGCAGGTAAGCATTGCTGTACCTC
>CALYNN010000049.1 GCA_945221685.1 uncultured Clostridia bacterium
GCGGTTCCTCACTCAATAAATGTATTTAAGGTAACGCCCTCTCCTCCCGCCATAAATCCCGTTGACAATGTGCCGTAAAGTCCCTTATGACCTGCCGCGCAAAGAATGTCTATATTATCTCGCTTTATATCGGTATCGAAAATTCCCACTCCCTGTGCGCCGTCAACAATAAGCCTGATATTATGCTCCTTTGCAAGTCTGCCGATTTTTGCAACGGGCAAGGCACATCCAAAAACATTGGACGCCATGGTGCAAACAATAAGAGAAGTTTCCGGTCTAATCAGTCTTTTAAAGTTTTCAACGGTTTGATTATCATCGTAGGAATATTCCGCAATGCTGAAGCTGACATTCTTTTGCTCCTTCAAAGCATATACGCATCTTGAAACCGCATTATGCTCTAAAGAAGAAATAATGATATGCTCCCCACGGTTTACACTACCCTTAATTGCCATATTAAGAGCAACGGTGCAGTTATGGGTAAAAACTATATTTTCGGCACTTGCATTAACAAAATCCGCAAGCTTTTCCCTAACTGAAAAAATCTTTTCCGCAGCTTTAACCGAGGCATTATAACCGCCTCTGCCACTGTTAAAGCTATAATTTTTTACCGCAAAATTAGCCGCTGACACAACGCTGACAGGCTTTGGATAAGTTGTGGCGCTGTTGTCAAGATATATCATTTGCTTTCTGCTCCTTTGACATTTATACCGGCATTTTTTAATATTTTAACAGGCTCATCGGAGCTTGCCCTAACAGCAACAACCCAGCCGCATCCATCATCTGCATTTAGATTATCTGCCCTTTTGATTTGAGCCTTATATCCCCTTTCTGCAAGAATTTTGCGGCTTCTTTGTGCATTAGTAATAGAGCCCACCTTTATATACCAAATCATAATATAACCTCTTTCTTTGCTTTATTTTTTTCACACAGTGAGTAAAATTCGCTGTATGAGAATTATAGCTATATTACATACTATGCCGAAAAGCCAAAACAGACAAAAGCAGACCGATTTTTCGGTCTGCTTAGGCTGTGGATAAATGGCTTGAACCACGCTGAGACAAAAGCAGACCGATTTTTCGGTCTGCTTTTTCAATAAGATTATATTATTTTTTGTTCTTCTTTGCGGCTTTTTTTGCCTTGCGAGCCGCAAGCTCGTCGTCAAGCTCTTTCTGCTTGCGAGCTGCTTCCTCTTCCTTAAGTCTGTCCTCTTCCTCTGCACGAGCCTTTGCCTCGTCATACTGTGCGGCAATTTCGTCAAAGTGAGAGAAATTCTCCTGCTGAACAAGGAAGCGTCTTGAGGTAATATAAGCGTCGGCGGCACGGTTAAATAACGCATGCTTATCCATCTCTGCCTTAGTGGCTTTAGCTGTTTCCTTGCGCTTTTCTTCCCAAACCTTAATGTCTGCCTTAAGGTCTTCAACGGTTTCCTTATCCTTAGCCTTTTTAGCCTCGGAAAGCTTTTTGTTGAGGAGTGAAAGAGTTTCGTTACATTCGTCTTCAGCGTCAAACAGTTCTTCAATGATGCTCATATCCGGCTCCTTAAACTCATTTACAGAGCCGAAATGCTTAACATAATTTTTATGAGATGAAAGCTTTTTCTTTGCAAGCTCAATTTCAATCTCGCGCATTTCCTTTTCTTCCGGAGTATTCTTCGGAAGAGCCTTTGCTGCCTTAAGCTCGGCCTTTACTGCCTTAACATCGATATTTTTAATTCCGTCAAGTCCCTGGTCATAAACCTCTTTATACAGTTCAACCTGACGAAGAACATTTTGCGAGCTGAACTTATCAAGCTCTGCACAAACAAGCTTGGAAATATTAATTTCCTCATTGAATTCAAGAGCTTCTCTGTAAGCCTTTTTAGCCGCCTTGCGTTCTGCCTTGTCCTTAATATTCTTGTAGCTGCTCTTGGTTACCTCAACAGGAGTGGCATCTGCCATTTCTCTTGCGTTATTAACAAGGTCAATAGCCTCTACAAGCTCGTGGTCGTCAAGAGCGTTATTGCCGTAGTCCTCAAACATAGCTCTGACCTTAAGAATTTTGATAATAGATTTCTGTTTATCCTCGGTAAAATCATAGAAGAAATACGGAATAACATTCATTGTAGCTCCCAATGTAGCAACAATAACAAGTATCTTCAGCATTGGAACCAGCGTACCTTCAACATCGTACAAGGCGTTAGATGGGTTAAATAAATCCTGACCGTTTGCAGTTTGCTCTGCAAGCATCTGCCCGATAGTCTGGTTATTGCCGGGAAGAACTCTCGACATAATTTGCGCATTTGATGTTACTATCTTTGCGTTTGCAGCGGTCATACCGTAGCGCTCCTGCAATGCAGGAAGAATTCCGGCAGTAACAAGGGTAATTACATTACCGATTGCGGTAACTGCAGAAAACGCGCCGTCAATTCTTTCGCCTGTTTTATACTGCTGATAATCACGGATATCTGCCTGAATTGAAGGATTAAGTATATGCTCAAAGGCGCCGATAATTCCGTTAAAATACAGGCACAAAAGAACGATCCAAATAATATACGATTTCATATTTCCGGTGCTGTCGGTTCCTGCGCTTACAAACGGAAGCATCATAGCTATGAAAAGAATGTTGAAAAGATTAACAATAATTTTAACCTTTTTCTTGCCCCATTTACGAATGAAAAACGGAGCTAAAATCATACCCCACAGGGCAGCATTTCCGTTTAGGGTAACAATAATAGAATACATATTACCCGAACATGCGCCGCCGTAGTTATAAAGCCAGTAAAGAATATTACTGTATGCAGTTTCAAGAAATCCAATCCATCCTGCAAGGGCAATAATCCAGAAATACTTATTCTTGGCAACAGCCTTAATTGCATCGGTAAACTTAATTTGAATAACATGGGTCTTAGCCTGAATAATTTTTTCCTGGGTATTTGCATAAACGATAATCAAAAGGCCAATACCTATTACACTTAAAATAGGATAAAGTAATCTGTAAACACGGACATCGGTTTGATTTGTGTGGTAAATATTCTGTGCAATAATAGGCATCAAAAGATTTACAATTGAAGGTCCGAGAGAATATACGATACTTTTTATTGAAACAACATCTGCTCTTTCCTGAGAATTTGTTGAAAGAACATGAATGAGGTTTTCATAAGCATCGTAGAAGAAATAATAGAAAAATTGTAATAAAATATTAAATACAAGGACTACAACACATTTTGCGATATATGCTGCAGATTTTCCGAATATCTCGCCGTTGCCAACGATAAGGGCAAGCTTGTCATACGGGAACCATACCATTGCGACAAATAAAAGCGCCGAGGGAATTCCCATACGAAGTATGTACGGTCGGTATTTACCGGCTTTATTTCGCGTGTTATCTATTATATTCGCTCGCAGTCCCGTAAGCGGAATACCCGAAAGAACTGCAATAACATACATTATATACATATCGGTAGGACCGATACCGATTGTACCTGTTATAAATACATTTGTAGAGCCGAGAAGGCAGGTATAGCTGATGCAAACGATAAGGTATGCGCCGATACCGCCGAAAGCATAGGAAGCAATTTCCTTGAAGGGCATCTGTCTGCCCTTGGGTGGCTCCTTCCAATAATATCTGACATTATCAATAATGCCTGTAACCTTTTCTTTTAAGCTGTTATCAGCCATTTGCATCTCTCCTTTATTTGGTTATTACTAATGTATTTTAACATAAAAAATAGTCAATTACAACAAAAAAATTACTTTATTAAAAAAAGATTTTAGTTAAAAGTAATTGAAAATACTTTATCATCATCTGATAATGTAACATCAACCTTGGAATTGTCTATTTTATATTCTGTGGAATTAATAAGTGATGAATATGCTTTATCGGTTATGGGAACTATTTTCTCCCCATCGGTATAGGTAAATCCGGCTACGGAATAAAGCTTCTTAACATTTTCATCATTCATTGCAAAGCGAGTTAAGGCTTTTCCTGCATTAAGTCTTGCTTCTGAGGCAGGGTCAAAATAATACCACTTGCCGTTAAAGTTTGCAGTTGAAATCATTGTTGAAGCGCCATCTAAATTAATTGCATGGCAGGCTCTTCCGCCGCCCTGAAGAACAAGATATTCAAAAAGCGAATTAACTGCGGCTTCTATCCCCTTGCCTTGAAGCAAGGCGTCAAAGGAGGTTGTAACCGAGGAATCAATTACTATATTCTTGGAAATGTATGTATAGACATTAAATATATATTCGTTTACTCCCACCCTGTTATAGCCGCATTCCTCCATAACGGAATTGAGCTTTTCCTTAAACTGCGCTACAAGCTTTTTGTGGGTTTCAATATCGTTAATGTAAGTAATTGTAACTGCGGAGTTATCCTCTGTAAAGGAAGCATTTGAAACAAGAGAATAAAGCGGATAACAGGTATAAAAAAGCTGATTGACACTGTCTGCCATTGTATAGTTGAATTTAACGGAGGTCTCTCCCTTTTCTACAGCCTCGCAAAGCTTATTGTAGGCTCTTATCACACTTTCGTCATAGGTGGAATAATGTGAGTCAACAGTATAATTCAGCAGTGTATCGTCTTTATTATCCTGCTGCTCTTTTTCGGCAGTGCAGGCACAAAAGGAAAATATCATAATTACTGCCAATAAAAAAGAAAATATTTTTTTCATAATTACCTACCTTTCATCTGCTTCATCTTGTTTTCAGCGGCAGAAAAGAATTTTTTATATGCTTCGCAGTAATCGCAGGACTGACGGTTTCTTTTACAGCCCCCTCCCCTGCAAGCATAAAAATATTGACATTCTTTACATTGGTCGCTTACAATAAATGACTCCTTCATAAACTCTACTGCCTTTTCACTCTTATAAAGGCTTTTGAAGGAGGAGTCGTTAATATTTCCCAACAGCCATTGGTCAGTACAGTAAAAGTCACAGGGGTAAACGCTTCCGTCGCCCTCAACAACAAACTGCGTAGAGCAAAATCCGTTCATTCCGCACTGCTCGGCATTACCTCCGCCTACAAGAGAAATATAATTATCAAAGGAGCGAACCGAAACATATGAGCCGCGCATATAATCATTAAAATAAATGTTAAAGCAACCGCTTAAAAAGACTTCATAATCATCGCAGTTCATATCAAGCTCTTGGTTATAGTCGCCGTCAAAGGGCTTAAGACAGGGTATAAACTGAATATATTTCAGTCCGTTTTGTTTAAAAAATCTGTATGCCTGACGGTAATTCAAAGCAGTATTTTTAGTAAGCACTGAAAGAACATTAAAGGTAACCTCATACCTTTTAAGTATTTCAATTCCTTTGATAACATCACCGAAGGAGCTTCTGCCGTCGGGATATACTCTGTACTTATTTAGCTCCTCGGTGCCGTCGAGAGATACTCCCACAAGAAAACCGTTTTCCTTAAAAAAACGTGCGAATTCTTCGTTAATAAGGGTGCCGTTTGTTTGCAGGCAATAGTTAACCGTTGCACCTTTTATATTTCTTTTCTTTGTGTAGGAAACAAAATCGCGGTAAAAATCTATTCCCCGAAGCAAAGGCTCTCCGCCCTGAAAGGTAAAGAAAATCTGACTGCCGTCTGCAAAATCAAGTGCCGAGTCAATAACGCTTTTGGCGGTATCAATGCTCATCATACCCTTTGATGCTTCTTTTCTGCCCTGTGAAAGAGAATGGTAAAAGCAATATTCGCATTTTAAATTGCAATTACTTGAGGCAGGCTTAATCATAACTGAAATCGACATATAATCACCAAAGATGATTATATAACAAACTCAGCAAATAAACAAGTAAAAGAATAGATATTTGTTTATAAATCATTGCTATGCACAATTGACATTACAAAAACATAATGCTATAATAATTTTTATTAATAAATTAATTACATAATGTATGTAATTTTTAGGAGAAATCAGCGTGGATAATTATTCTATAAGTCTTCCAAGCTACACAATAGGTGAAAAGGCATACGAAGAAATAGAAAAAATATGCTCGCCCTTTGGCAGTAAAATAGTTTGTATCGGCGGAAAAACCGCAATCAGCAAGGTTAAGAATTTAATAGACGAAGCGTTAAAAGAAACAAAGCTAAACATACTTGATTATATTTGGTACGGCGGCGAAGCAAGCTATGAAAATGTTGAGGCTTTGCTTAAAAATGAAGCGGTGACAGAAGCCGATATGATTTTCGGAATCGGCGGTGGCAAGGCGCTTGACACTGCAAAGGCAGTGGCGTACAAGGCAGGAAAGCCTATTTTTACCTTTCCCACAATAGCCTCTAACTGTGCGGCTACAACGGCGGTATCAATTATGTATAACGCAGACGGCAGTTTTAAGGAGCCGTATTTTTTTGAAGCTCCCGCAAAGCACTGCTTCATTTGCACTCCCGTAATTACCGCATCCCCTGCAAGATATTTTTGGGCAGGCATGGGAGATACCTACGCTAAATACTTCGAGGCGGAAATGAGCAGTCGCGGTGAGGATTTAATCTACTACCACGAATTAGGCGTTACAGTCAGTCAAATGTGCCTGCATCCTTTGTTGAAATACGGCAAAAAGGCTTTAGAGGATTTTGAAGCCGGAATTGCAGGCTTTGAAGCAGAGCAGGCTGTTCTGGCTGTTGTTGTTACAACCGGAATTGCCTCTATATTGCTGACGGCAGAGCATATTATTGACTACAACACAGGACTTGCTCACGCAGTATTTTACGCTCTAACCTCTTATCCGCATATAGAGGAAAGGCATTTACACGGTGAGGTTGTTGCATTCGGTGTGCTTATACTCCTGCTGCTTGACGGTAACAAGGAAATGTTTAAAAGGATATATGATTTTAACAAATCCGTAGCATTGCCCACCTGCCTTGCAGATATTGAAATGAGCGCAGACGACCTAAAGGATTTGGTGCCTAAGGTTTGTGCAATGAAGGACATTGACCACAATCCGTACAAGATTACCGAAAATATGGTATTTGAAGCTTTTGAAAGGCTTGAAAAATATAACAAAGAAAATATTTAAGGAGGAAGAATTATGAAAAAATCAATCAAAGGAATTATTGCTGTTTTAATGGCTATTGTCATTACAGCCGCTTGCTTTGCAGGCTGCTCAAAGAACGATGGCGACAGCAACGAGACAGACGGTAAAAATGTTAAATTTGCAATCGTTGTTCAGACGGGAGCCAACGGCGCCTTTGTTGATATGAAGGACGGCATTATTGCAAAGCTTCAGTCAAGCGGCTATGAGAATGCGCAGTTTGATTACAAGGACGCACAGGGCGACCCCTCTGCTCTTTCAACCATTTGCAGTTCACTTGACGACGGAAGCTACGAAGCTATTTTCACCATCGGCACAGCCTGCACACAGGCAATGGTAAATCTTCAGTCGGAAACTCCCTGCTTCTTCTGCGCAGTATCTGCTCCTGTTGAAGCAAAGGTAATTACAGATATGGCTACACCCGACAAGAATGCAACCGGAACCTCAAACGCTATTCCTGTTTCCGAAATTATTGAAATGGGCTATAGCATTACTCCCGATGTTACAAAGTGGGGATTTGTATATTCAACCTCACAGGTTAACGCAGTAAACACAGTTGAATCTGCACAAAAGTATCTTGATTCAAAGGGTGTTAAATACGAATCTGCAACAGTTGAGACCTCTGCCGATGTTAAGAGCGCAACAGAAACTCTTATCGGCAACGGATGTGATGTTATATTCGTACCAAATGACGCTATAGTTCAGGACGGCGTTGCCTCTCTTGCACAGGTTTGCGAGGAAGCTAAAATCCCAACCTACTGCTCATCTGCTACAACTGTTAACAGCGGCTGTCTTGCCACTCTTGCCATTGATGACAAGGGCATAGGCGAAAAGACTGCCGATAAATTCCTTGCATATATTGATAACGGCAAAGATATAACAAAGGTTCCGTCCGAGGTAGTAGGCATTGACGAATGCACCTTTAACAGCAAGGTTGCGGCTTCTCTCGATATCAACGAGCCGACACAGGATAAAATCGGTTATCCCATTAACGCGGTTAACCCTCAATAATAAAAAATTATACTCTGATTATTACAGGAAATAAGCTATGCAGGTCTATATTACAGCTATTGAGGAGGGCTTCCTTTACGGACTGCTCGCACTCGGTATATATATTTCATTAAGAATACTGAATATTCCCGACTTAACCTCTGAGGGTAGCTTCGGCTTCGGTTCGGCGGCGGCGGCAATTGTTGCCGCTCAGGGTTTTACCTTTTTAAGCTTTATTGCGGCTTTTCTTGCAGGTGTTATTGCAGGTATTGTTACCGGTTTACTGCAAACCAAGCTAAAGGTGCATCCTGTGCTTGCAGGCATTATAACTATGAGTGGACTGTACTCAATTAACCTTATGGTGCGCGGCTCCTCTAACCTAAACTTTAACGAGCATTCGGCGTTTCAAAAGCTTTTCACAGCCTTGGGTATTTCGGGACTTAACAAAAAAATAGTAGGACTAATTGCGGCGGCGGCAGTATGTATTGCAGTTTTGATTTTGGTAATTCTGTTTTTCAGGACTCATCTTGGTCTTTGCATAAGAGCCACCGGCGACAATGCGGATATGGTTAAGGCGTCATCAATAAATGTTGATTTTTCGCTGATTTTCGGTCTTGCCCTATCAAACGGACTTATTGCCCTATCAGGCGCATTGGTTTCTCACTATCTTGGATTAAGCGACCAAAGCTTTTCAAACGGTATGCTGATTTACGGCCTTGCAGCAGTTATTATCGGCGAGGCAATATTCGGCAAGCGAAGCGTTGCATTGGGATTAATCAGCGCAGTTGCAGGCTCGCTTGTTTACAAGGTTATTGTTGCTTTTGTTATTGATGTTTCGCTTTTCGGCAAAAACAGTGAAAACCTTATGAAGCTTACCTGTGCACTGATTGTTGCCATTACCCTTATCATTCCGGAAATTAAAAAGCAAATTCAAAACGGAAGGATTAAAAAGGAGGCAAGGCGCAATGCTTGAAATTACTAATGTTTCTAAAACCTTTGCAAAGGACACGGTTAACGAGCATAAGGCGCTTTCCAATGTTAACCTTACTCTGAAAAACGGAGAGTTCGTAACAATAGTGGGCTCAAACGGCGCAGGAAAATCCACTCTGTTTAATATGATTTGCGGAACTTATTTGCAGGATACAGGCAAAATTGTTCTTGACGGAGCCGATATTTCATTTATGCCCGAGCACAAAAGAGCAAGGCTTATAGGCAGGGTTTTTCAGGATCCTATGAAGGGCACTGCTCCCAATATGACTATTGAGGAAAATCTGGCTCTCGCCTACTCTCGCGCAGGCTCCGGTTTTTTTGCACAGGCAGTAGGAAAGAAGAAGCGTGAATTTTTCAGAGAAAGAGTAGCCGAATTCGGAATGGGACTTGAGGACCGAATGAAAACAAAAATCGGTTTGCTTTCAGGCGGACAGAGGCAGGTTGTTACCCTGCTTATGTGCACTATTGTTACCCCAAAGCTTTTGCTTCTTGACGAGCATCTGTATCTTATACACATCTCCGAGCCCACGAGACTAG
>CALYNN010000050.1 GCA_945221685.1 uncultured Clostridia bacterium
AAGACGGTATGTTTAGGCACGGCTCAAAACCCTAAAACCGTGCTAGGCTCAACGGCTTTAACGACCACAGAATTTTAATGGCCTTTTCGGTGGCGGCTCTGGCTGTTGACGGCAATATTGAAATAGACGACGCTCAAAGCATTAATAAATCTTATCCGTCATATTTTGAGGATTACAATATGTTGGGAGGTAAGGCGAATGTCATCTGAGTTCGGAAAAAATATAACGCTTTCGGTATTCGGCGAAAGTCACGGCGAGGCAATCGGCTGTGTAATAAACGGACTGCCTGCCGGCGTGGCTCTTGATACAGATAAAATAAATTTTGAAATGGCAAGGCGCGCTCCCGGTAAGGATAAAACCGCTACCCCAAGACTTGAAAAGGATTTGCCTGAAATTCTTTCGGGTGTGTTAAACGGTGTAACAACCGGTGCGCCACTGGCAATGATTATAAAAAATACAAATACAAAAAGCGGAGATTACAGCAATCTTATGCAGGTTCCCCGTCCGTCTCATAGCGACTATCCTGCTTATGTTAAATATAACGGCTTTAACGATATAAGAGGCGGCGGTCATTTCAGCGGCAGGCTTACGGCTCCGATAGTTTTTGCAGGTGCCGTTGCCAAGCAGATTTTGGCGCAAAAGGGCATAACAGTCGGCGCTCATATTAAGAGCATTGCAGGAATATGTGACGATAGCTTTGATATGGAGAATGTTACCGCCCAAGAGCTTATAAGAGTGTCCTCTTTGCCTTTTTCCATAATTAATAAGGATGTTGAAGAAAGGATGCGCAAAGCCGTTGAGGACGCGAGAATGGATTGCGACAGCGTAGGCGGTGTTATTGAATGTGCCGCAGTAGGCTTGCCTGTTGGACTCGGCGCAAATATTTTTTCAACTGTTGAGGGCCATGTTGCCTCGGCTCTTTTCGGAGTTCCTGCCGTTAAGGGTGTGGAATTCGGCGCCGGCTTCGGCATTGCCGACTTGAGAGGCTCACAGGCAAATGACCCCTATTGTATTAAAGACGGCAGTGTGTTTGTTAAGCAAAACAATAACGGCGGCGTTTTAGGCGGTATGACTACCGCGGCACCTCTTATTGTTCGTGCCGCAATTAAGCCTACTCCCTCTATTGCAAAGGAGCAGGAAAGCGTTAATCTGCAAACAATGAGTGAAGCCCGACTTAAAATTAAAGGCAGGCACGACCCCTGCATTGTTCCGCGCGCCGTACCGGTTATTGAGGCGGCGGTTGCTTTTGCACTTCTTGATTTAATGATGTAAATAAAAGGGAAATATTAAATAATGGATTTACTTGGACTCAGAAAAGAAATAGATGAAATTGATGAGCAGCTTATTCCGCTTTTGCTTAAGCGAATGAGTATTTCGGAAAAGGTTGCTCAATATAAGGTTGAAAGAGGTATTCCTGTTTTAAACGCCCAACGCGAGCAGGAGATACTTGATAATGTTGCGGCTAAGTGCGGCGAACGCGGAGAAACTATAAAGACGGTCTTTTCCGCAACTATGGATGCTTCAAGGGCAATTCAGCATAAAATTATAGGAGGCGGCAAGGAGCTTCGCGATTTGATTACCGGCTCTTTAATTAACGGCAGACTTACTGCCGACGGAAAGTGTATTGCTTGTCAGGGTGTTGACGGTGCATATAGCTCAATTACCGCCAATGCACTTTTTCCCGATTCTCCCGTAAGGTTTTACAGGCAGTTTGAGGATGTGTTCGAAGCAGTAAACAAAGGCGAAGCAAAGTACGGAGTAATCCCTGTTGAAAACTCAACTGCAGGCTCTGTGCACGAATCCTACGACCTGATAATGAAATACAGATTTTATGTGGTAGGTGCCTACGACCTTAAAATAGAGCATTGCCTTTGCGCGAAAAAAACGACTAAATACGAGGATATTACAGATATTTATTCTCACCCTCAGGCGCTTTCTCAATGTGATAACTTTATTAAAAATTTTGATTTTACAGGCGTAAACTTTACAAATACTGCCGCTGCGGCAAAATATGTTGCTGAGTCTAAAAGAGACGATATAGGTGTTATATGCTCTGAATATGCCGCAAAAAAGTACGGACTTAAGATTATAAGAAGGAATGTTCAAAACAATACTGCAAATAAAACAAGATTTATTGTTATTTCCAAAAAGCTTGTTATTTGCGATGACGCCGATAAGATTTCGCTTATCTTTACCTGCGCTCATAAAACAGGCTCGCTTTACCGCGTTTTAGGCAGGTTTTCCATGGCGGGATTAAGCCTTACAAAGCTTGAGTCAAGACCTATTCAAAATGACGATAGCTTTAATTACTATTTTTATGTTGATGTTCTCGGCAATGTTAAAAGCGAGGAAACCCTTGACTTGATATGCGCTCTTTCAGACGAGCTGCCGGAATTTGAATTTTTGGGAAATTTTAAAGAAATTAACGATTAACTTTGGGAGAGATTACCCGTGAAAAAGCAAAAACGCCATCAAACAAATTTAATATCCGGTATTGTGCTGCTGGTTATGACGGCGCTTCTTGTGTTTTTATCAATAATATTATATAACCACTCAAGGCTTGAGGTGCGCTTTGACACGCTGATTAGCTGGCTTCAGGAGATTAACGACGCTATTGTTGCTCTTGATTCCGATGTGGAAATTATTTTGTGCATTTTTGCCCTGTATATTGCTAAGTGTCAGCTGCCTATTCCGATGAGCTTTCTTTGCGTTGTTTCCGGCGTTGTATTCCCGCTTTGGCAGGCGGTAGCAATAAACTTAGCATTTTCTCTGTTTTTCTTTATAGTAAAATACGAGGAGGGCAGATTTATCGGCGGCGGCTGGACGGGAATGATTTTAGGCATCAAGCAGCTTAGGTTCGTTCGCGATTGGATTCAGTTTAAGGGTACAGGCAATCCTTATGTGCTTTTTGTGTCAAGGCTTGTGCCGTCAATTCCGCTGGGTATGGTGTCAAAGTATTACGGCTCACTACACTATGATTTTGTGTACTACTGTTGTTTAAGTGTGTTGGGCTTTGCTCCGAGATTGTTTATTTATACAAAAATAGGCGGTGCAATTTTCAATCCGTTTTCGGTTCAGTTTATTGTGCTGTTAATAATAATTGTTGCCTTTACAGGTGTTTCGGCAATTTTGTTTAATGTTTTTTACGGTATTAAGTCAAAGCAAATGAATCAAACCCTTTTGATTTATTCGCAAAAAGAAAAATATAAAATTGTTTTATAAGGAGATATGTTATGAAACCAAGTGAGCTTTTAAAGAAAATTCAGTCAGGAGAGGCTGACTCTGCACTTAAAAGAGTTTATGTAACTGATAAGGCGGTTGAAGCGCAGAAGCCCCGTTACATAAGAACATTAAAAAAGTTTGCTGAGCTTTTCGGCGACGACAGAGATGTAATGATTATAAGCGCTCCCGGCAGAACCGAAATATGCGGCAACCATACCGACCATAATAACGGCAAGGTGTTGGCTGCCTCAATTAATCTTGACGCCATTGCAGTTGCCGCTAAAAGCGATAAGGCTGTTGTTAACGAAAAATCCGAAGGCCATTCAATGAACACAATTGATATAAGCGACCTTTTGCCCGATAATAAGAATTTCGGCAAATCCTCGGCTATGATTAAAGGCGTTATTGCAAGGCTCAATGAGCTTGGCTACGAAATAGGTGGCTTTGATGCCTGCACCACAAACGATGTTATGGGAGGCTCCGGACTTTCTTCATCGGCGGCGTTTGAGGTGCTTATCGGCAATATTATTTCCTTCCTTTATAACGACGGAAAAATTGACCCTGTTGAAATTGCAAAGGCTTCTCAGTACAGCGAGAATGTTTTCTTCGGCAAGCCGTCGGGACTTCTTGACCAAATGGCTTCCTCTGTTGGCTCCTTTGTTACTATTGATTTTAAAAATACCGAAAATCCCGTTATTAAAAAAATTGATTTTGATTTTGCAAAATCAGGCTATAACCTTTGCATTGTAGATACTCACGGCAGTCACAGCGATTTAACAGACGACTATGCGGCTGTAAGAAGCGAAATGGAGGCAGTTGCAGGTGCCATGGGTAAATCCGTACTTCGCGAAATTGAGCCGTGTGATTTTAAGGCGGAAATTCCCAGTCTTACAGGCAAGGTAAACGACAGAGCAATTTTGCGTGCAATGCACTACTATAACGAAAACAAAAGGGTAGAAAACGCTGTTGATGCTCTTGAAAGCAACGATTTCCAAAGCTTTTTGAAAAACATAACCGAGTCAGGACGCTCATCGTTTATGTATAATCAAAATGTTTATTCTCCCTCAAACCCAACGGAGCAAAAGCTTTCTCTTGCCTTGTGTATTGCCGATGAGCTTTTGCCTGTCGGCTACAGAGTTCACGGCGGCGGCTTTGCAGGAACAATTCAGGCATTTGTAAGCGATGCTGACCTTGATAAATTTAAGTCAACAATGGACGCTGTTTTCGGAGATGGCTCCTGCTATGTTCTTAATATTCGTCCTGTGGGCGGAACCAGAGTTATCTGATTAAACGATAGGTCTGAGAAAAGGGGAATTAAAATTGAAGTACATATTTGTAGTTAATCCTATTGCCGGAAATGACGACAAAAACAGAATTTTTGCAAGAATAAAATCTGCTTTTCGCAGGTTAGATGATGAAATGATAATAGAGGAAACCTCCTGTCAGGGCGACGCTATGCGTATTGCCGAAAGGTATTCGAAGGAATATGGCAAAAACTGCGTAATTGTTTCCTGCGGGGGAGACGGCACCGTCCACGAAATTGCAAACGGTCTCGCCGGAACAGATACTCCCGTGATGATACTGCCCTTGGGTACAGGAAACGATTTTGCAAAAAAGGTCTATGGCACTAAAAAAATTAATGTTGAAAATGTAATTAAGTCATTCGGTCTTTACAGCGGTAGCATTAAATACGATGTTAAGCCCATCGACCTTATCGACTATAACGGAGAAAAGTGCATTAATGTTATGAGCTACGGTCTTGACACTCGGGTTGAAACCATCGGCAGAAGGATTGCGGCAAAGGTTCCTGCCTTAGGTCATCAGGCTTATAATCTTGCTGTTTTTCCTGTTTTGTGCAGTCCTCTTCACTATTCAATTAATTATGATATTACCTGTGTTAATAAGGAAACAGGTGAAGAATTCAATATGAAATGTGAAAACTGCGATTACGCTCTTTTTGCAATTTGTAATGCAAGCTATTACGGAGGCGGCTTTTGCCCTGCTCCCAATTCGGTGCTTGACGACGGAATACTCGATTATACCCTTCTTGACGGTCTTTCTCTTCCTGCCGCTATGCCTCTTATTCCAAAATACTCGGCAGGCGTTTTAACCGAGCAGGACAGCAAATATGTTCATATGGGCTATATGAAATCAGGCAGAATATGGTCTGTTGACGGCAGTCCCTTGCTTGGCAACTGCGACGGAGAAAATTTTGATTACAACGAAATTAACTTTAAGGTGGATCATAAGGCGCTGAAGCTTTGCTTTATTAAGGAATAAAATATGAAAAACTTTTTTAAGATATTCATAAGCGCCGTGTTGTGCACTGTTATACTTTTAGGAATACTGTGCGGAGGCTTCTTTATATTCTATACTCCCTCGCTGACTGCTGATTTCAGTCAGAAAACAGGTGCCGTTACAACGGGTGCCTCAGGCTATCTTTACGGTATTGCCGAGCCGGGTGTACCCTCTGAAAATATGACGGAAAGTATAGATATTTCTACTGTTTCCCAAAAGGTTACAGACGGCTTACAGCACCCCGTTGGCGATATTGACCATATTTACAGCCAGCTTGAGAATACCGACTATAATGTGGTCTATCTTCAGGACGCGTATTCAACATGGTATTATGAGCAGGATAATATAGAAAAAATGCGCTCTGAAAGCAAATATGATTGGAAAAGCTTTATTGAGGAGGATTATCTGCCTAAGGTGGAAAAATCCGTAAAACAGCTTTCTGCAAGCAGCTACGGAGATAAAATAGTTTACTGCCTGTATAATGAATGTGACAACGGCGTGTGGTTCGGTGAGGATAAAAAAAGTGAGGACAGCACCTACGGCGTTTACGGCGAATATAACGAAAGGGGAGCGCAAAACTTTTTTGAAGCTTGGAAAATAACCTACGACCTTGTTAAATCAATAAATCCCGACGCCCTTATAGGCGGTCCGGGCTTTTGCGATTATGACAGTGCTGAAATCCGTGCTTTTATGGAATATTGTTCCAAAAACAACTGCCTGCCCGAAATAATGATATATCACGAGCTGGGTGACGGTTCTGTTTATCATTGGCAGGAGCATGTGGAGGATTACAGAATACTTGAGGAGGAGCTTGGCGTTGGCAGGATTCCGATTATAGTTACCGAATACGGAAGAATGCAGGATAACGGAATGCCGGGTAAAATGCTTCAATACATAACTCAGATTGAAAGCAGTAAGGTGTATGCCGATAATGCTTTTTGGCGGCTTGCAAATAACCTTTGCGATGTTGCGGCAGACGATAACTGCCCAAACTCAAATTGGTGGCTTTACCGTTGGTATGCCGATTTAGAGGGGCAGACTGTTAAATCCTCTTATCAGGATTTGTTTAAATCTAATTTCGGGAAAGCAATTTCCGGCGAGGCAGAGTTTTCGTCACAGGGCTTTATGGGCATTGCTACCGTTAACGATGACGAAAGCAAAATAGAAATTCTCTGCGGCGGCAGAAACGGCTCTGCAACTGTTAAGCTGAAAAATTTGGATAGCACTGCACTTTTCGGTAATCCTGTTTCGGTAACCGTTGAGGAGGTTAAGTATGCAGGCATTTCAGGCGTTGTTAATTCTCCTACCGTGATTAGTAAAAGCTATTACGAAGACCTTGAAAAAAGGCTTACAGTCGATATGAACGGTATGGACGAGTCAAGCGCTTATCATATTATTATTGAAGCTGAAAGCAATATAGGCGAAAGCTATAAAAACGACGATTTTTCAAAGCGCTTTGAGTTTGAGGAGGGCGAGCTTTTAGGCAATGCCTATACCTACGACAGCGCCTACGCCACCACAGGCGAAAAGGACGGAATGGTTGGCGGAATGGAAAATGACGGAGACGGCGTAAGGCTTAAATTTACAGTTTCGGAAAGCGGTCTCTATGACTTAAATATTATTTTCGGCAATTCAAACGATGGGGAATGGGACGAAAATTCAAAGCAAAATCCTAACGACAGAACTTATTCATATTCGAACATTTCATTAGACGGAAATCCCTCTGTTGAGAATATTTACGATAACGGAGAAAGCACCGAAATACTGACACAGCTTTGCTTTCCGAATACCATTAAAAGCGAATATACAGATTGTAAAACAATTACTCTTAAGCTTGAAAAGGGCGAGCATACTTTGGAGCTTACCCACAATAAAGGTACCCTCGTTTACGATTCGCTCCTTGTTGAAAAGCACGGCGACGAAAACACCGTTTATGTGCTCAATGATGCCGACAGAACTACCGACTCTGTTAAATCCTACCTTGCCGTTGCGGCATATGACGGCTATTATTCCGTAAGCACAAACGGCGAATACAATGCTGAAATAAACGGAAATTCAGTTCATTTTGATAATGGTGAAAATACCGCTTATCTTATGCGTGGACTGAATTATATTGATATTGAAAACGGTGCAGACAGCAGCATTGAAATAGTTTTGCCCCGTAATGAAATTCTTCAGCTTGACGGTGATGCTTATACGGCAGGAAAGCTGAAATTAAGCGGCTCGGCGACTCTCGGCAGTGACAGACGCTCCGTTGATTATGTTACCGGAATAAGCAGTGACGGCGGCAGGGCAAGCCTGAAATTCAATGCCGAAGGTGCGGGAACCTACGCCGTTACTATTGAATATGCCAATAACGACGAGGGCGGAAAGCACGCGTATAATGTTGACCTTATCGAAAGGTATGTAACAGTTACGGCAGGCGGAAAATCGCAGGATATTTTTTGCCGCAGTACATATAGCTGGGATACATATAAAACCGTTACCTGCTATGTTGATTTAAAGAAAGGAAGCAATACCATAACCTTTACCAACAGCGGAAATTACACCTTTGACGGTCAGACCTCATATGCGCCGAATATTGCTTCTGTTTCCGTAAACCGTGTAAGTAAATAAAAAGTTATCACATTTGCAAAACTCCTTCATAGAATGTACTGAAGTTTACTTCAATACTTAACGAAGGAGTTTTTATTATGTCCGATAATCCTATTATCGAAACAGGAGAAAGACGGGTAAATGAGGCAGTGTGCATAGATACAAAGCGAATTTTTGACAGCTGTGTAAGCAGAGATTGCCTTGAAGATTTAAGAGTTACATTTTTTGCTCACAGTCAGTGCCTTATTGACGAGGCTGTGACTATCAAAACAAGAGAATGTAAAATTGAAGAGGTTAGCATTGATGTTGAGGAGGTTCCCTTTAACAGAGGCTTTTACAGTGTTGATATTACCTTCTACTTTAAGCTTTGCTTCGACACCTATGCTTCTCCCTGCTCAACACCGCAGGTGGCAGTAGGCTTTGCTCAGTTTAACAAAAAGTGTATTCTTTACGGCAGCGACGGTAATGTTAAGGTGTTTGTATCAAAGCCGTCAAACGAGTCCGTTGACTGTCCTACCGCACCGCGATATACAAATCCTGCGGCAAAGGTTCAGGCGGTTGATCCGGTAATTCTTTCAACAGATATTTGCGACGCCTGCGAATGCGGTATTCTTTGCTTCTCGTCATTACCTCAGTCAATTCTTTCTGCGATTGATGATTCAATGCCTTCTCAGCCGCCGTCAAAGGCAGTTCTTGTTACACTCGGACTTTTCTCAATAGTTCAAATGGAAAGAGATGCCCAGCTTCTTATTCCTGCTTACGACTATTGTATTCCTGACAGAGAGTGCAACTGCAATACCTCAAATCCCTGCGATACTTTTAAGTCCATTGATTTTCCTGTTGAAGAATTTTTCCCTGCCGAAAGGGAGTCCGGCTGTAAGCCCTGCTCCTCTGATGACAGTGATGAACAACAAAGCTAAATCGTAAAAAAGAAGCCGACGGAGCATAGTGCCGTCGGCTTTTAACTGTTGGATTTACTTTTCAAAGGCGGGGTACATTCTTCGGTAAAGGCTGTTAATATGCCTGAAATATTCCCTGTCAATACTGTGTACCGTGTCTGCTGTTGTTCTGAATTTCCAATTGTTTTCGGGTAGTCCGGGGGTATTCATTCTGGCGTCACTGCCAAAGCCGCACATATCCTGAAATGCCACTATTGCAACATTTGATGAGCTTTTCCAAACGGCTTCAATAATGCTTCTGCAGGAGGGACTTTTATATCCGCCCTCGCCCCAATTATCACCTTTAAAGCCGGTGTATTCAAGGGCGAATTTACGCTCTGCTTCGCTTGCCTCCCACATCCAACCGAGGATAGTATTGTTGTCGTGGGTGCCAACATAATTAATGCTGTTCGGTACAGCGTGGTGGGGCAGGTGAGAGG
>CALYNN010000051.1 GCA_945221685.1 uncultured Clostridia bacterium
AGATCTACACGCGTAAGATAGTCGGCAGCGTCAGATGTGTATAAGAGACAGATGCAAAAATCAACCTGTTGCTTGATATTGTTGCAAAGAGAAATGACGGCTACCACGATTTATTTATGATTATGCAAAGCATAGGACTTTATGATACCGTAACCGTTTCGCAAACAAGCAGTAAAAAAATAACAATATCCTGCACAGAAAAGGGTATTCCCCTTGACGAAAGGAATATTGCTTATAAGGCGGCGGCAGAGTTTTTCAGGCAAACAAAAATAAAAAATAAGGGTATTAATATAGATATTGTTAAAAGAATTCCCCACGCCGCAGGCTTAGCAGGGGGGAGCGCAGACGGCGCCGCCGTAATCGTTGCCCTTAATAAGCTTTACGCAACCGAATTATCCGATGATGAATTATGCAAAATCGGCGTTAAAATCGGAGCAGATGTTCCGTTTTGCATTACGGGCGGAACACTTCTTGCACAGGGTATAGGTGATGTGCTTAATAAGGTTAAGCCGTTGAGAAAATGCTTCATTCTTATTGCCAAGCCTGATTGCTCCGTTAATACTGCGTATGCTTATAAACGGTTTGATGAGCATGGCAAAGAACATACTCCCGATAAGCTTGGTATGCTTTATGCAATGCAGGGTAGAGATTTAACTGAAATATGCTCAAAAATGGAAAATGTGTTTGAGCAGTTTATTCCTGTTGATAACAAGGTTGAAATAAAAAATGTTATGCGCGAAAACGGTGCCATTGGTGTTTGTATGAGCGGAAGCGGTCCAACTGTTTTCGGTATTTTTACCGAAAAGGATAAGGCTGAAAGAGCGGCAGAAGAACTAAAATCACTTGCAAAGGATATTGCGGTTACCGTTCCTGTATCGGCAGGCTGTAGGATTGAGGGTAAATAATATGGATTATAATAACAGTAAATTTATTGATGAATTCTGTAAAACGGTAAAAAGCATTGCACCTCAAAAGGTTCTTTTCGTTTGCAGTGCTTCGTATGACAGATACGGCTACCGCAAAGCTCTTGACGGTATTTCAGTAAATTCCGTTGCCTTTACTGAATTTGAACCCTGCCCCGAGGTTTCCTCTGTTATGAAGGGCATTGAAATGCTTAATCGTGAAAACTGTGATTTTATTGTTGCAGTTGGCGGCGGAAGCGCGATAGATACTGCAAAGGGAATAAAGTATTATGCCAAAATTAATACAGAAATTTTGGCTGTTCCCACCACTGCAGGAACAGGCGCCGAGGTTACTCGTTTTTCTGTACTATATAAGGAAAAGGATAAAGAGTCTGTCAGTAGCTACGATATTATTCCCGAATATCAAATTTTTGATTACTGCACTCTAAAGTCATTACCCTTTGAGCAAAAGACAGTAACGGCGTTAGATGCCTTTTCTCATTCCGTTGAGGCCTTTTGGTCAACTGATGCCACCGCCGAAAGCCGTGAGTATTCAAAAAAATCACTAATGCTTTTCAACGATTTTGTTGATGAATACCTTACTGATACACTGTCTGATAAATGTCTTGAGGCTATGATGAATGCAAGCGAGCTTGCAGGCAGGGCGATTAATATTGCACGCACCACCGCGGCTCATGCCTTTAGCTATAAGCTGCATAAGCTTAAAGGGCTTCATCACGGTCACGCAGTTGCAATCTGCCTTGCGTACATATGGCAGTATATGAAGGAAAACGGCAACGAAGATCTGCTCAAGCTAATTGATGAAACGGAAATTGCTTCCGGCTTTAATCCTCATAGGCTTTTAGCATTTATGGAAAAATACGGTTTGGAAACAAAATTAACAATGACTTCAAAGGAGTTCAATGAAACGGTTAACGGTGTAAATGTTAACAGGCTCGTCAATCATCCCATGAAGCTTTCAGGCGAGGATATTTTGTCTATATACAAATCCTTTATTAATATCGATTAATGTAGTATAAAAAGGCTTGCATATATTTAATTTTGTAATGGTGATTAATTAATAGCACGAGTGTTATATAATCTTTTTGAGGTGATACAATGGCAAGAGAGTTAAGCTTCGTTCAAAGGGTAGAGCGCAGTATTATTAAAACCTATCGCAACGAAATATGGAATCCCTTTGTTGAAGCCTGCAAGAATTATAGGCTTGTTGAGGAGGGCGACAGAATTGCCGTTTGTATCAGCGGCGGCAAGGATTCTGTTTTGCTTGCTCTTTGCCTCCGTCATTTGCAAAGATACTCGGATGTTTCATTTGATTTGCAGTATATCTGTATGGACCCCGGATATAATGACGCTAACAGACGACAGATTGCGCATAATTGCAAAATACTCGAAATACCGGTTAATATTTTTAATTCCGATATTTTTCAGGTAACCACCTCAGTCGGCGGCTCGCCCTGTTATCTTTGTGCACGAATGAGAAGAGGTCATCTGTACGCAAAGGCGCAGGAGCTTGGATGTAATAAAATCGCTCTCGGTCATCACTTAAGCGATGTTATAGAAACAACTCTTATGGGAATGTTTTACGGTTCACAGCTTCAGGCTATGCTTCCAAAGCTTAAAAGCACAAATTTTGAGGGTATGGAGCTTATAAGGCCGCTATATTGCGTTAACGAAAGCAGTATAATAAAATGGCGTGAATATAATAATCTGGAGTTTATTCAATGCGCCTGCCGCTTTGTTGACGAATACAGCAAAAGCGATGACGGCATAGGCAAATCAAAAAGGCAGGAAATTAAAAAGCTTATAACCGAGCTGAAAAAGAATAACCCCGATATTGAGCATAATATTTTTAAATCTATACATAATGTTAAGCTTGATACCTTTGTAGCCTATAAGCAAAAAAACACGGAGCACTCTTTTCTTGAAGAGTGGGAAGGTGAATAATTATTTATTAATTCCCGACATATGATAATGTGTCGGGAAAAATTTTAAAAAAATCCTAACAACCTATTGACAAGGTAGGCAATGTGTGATATATTTAACACATCAAAAGCAAAGCCTACCAAACAGATAGGCAATAGGAGATTTGTTATGAGTAAGTTTTATTCAAAGCTGATTACCGTTAATATTAAAAATACCCGAATGTGTTTTCGATGTTGTCTTTAACTTTTTCAAAAAAATTTACAAACATTTAAACACGAAAGGATTTAATTATTATGAGCGAATATAAATATCATTTTGAAACACTTCAGCTTCATGTAGGACAGGAGGAGCCGGATATTGCAACAGATGCAAGGGCGGTTCCGATTTATCAAACAACATCATATGTTTTTAAAAACAGCGATCACGCACAGGCAAGATTTAATCTTTCCGATGCAGGCAATATTTACGGCAGACTGACTAATTCTACTCAGGATGTTTTCGAAAAAAGAATTGCAGCCCTTGAAGGTGGTGTTGCCGCCTTGGCAACGGCTTCCGGTGCGGCGGCTCTTGCTTATACCTTTCAGGCATTGGCAACAGCGGGCGACCATATTGTAAGCGCTAAAACAATTTACGGCGGTACTTATAATTATCTTGAACATACCTTTAAGAATTTCGGCGTAACAACAACATTTGTTGACCCCGACGACTTATCTAATTTTGAAAATGCAATTCAGGATAATTCCAAGGCAATATTCTTTGAAACCTTAGGTAATCCCAATTCTAATCTTGTTGATATTGAAAAGCTTGCGGATATTGCCCATAGACACGGAATTCCTCTTGTTGTAGATTCAACCTTTGCTACACCTTATGTTTTAAGACCAATTGAATACGGTGCAGATATAGTTGTTCATTCAGCAACAAAATTCATAGGCGGTCACGGCACAACCTTAGGTGGCGTAATTGTAGACAGCGGAAAATTCGACTGGAAAGCAAGCGGCAAATTTCCTCAGATTTCCGATCCCAACCCAAGCTACCACGGTGTAAGCTTTACCGAGGCCGTAGGCCCTGCCGCATTTGTAACATATATCAGAGCCATATTGCTCCGTGATACAGGTGCAACAATTTCTCCCTTTAATGCCTTTCTGCTTCTTCAGGGACTTGAAACCCTTTCCCTGCGCGTTGAAAGACATATTGAAAATACAAAAAAGGTAATTGAATATTTGCTTGCAAATCCCAAGGTAGAAAAGGTAAATCACCCAAGCGTAGATGAAAGATACAAGGATTTGTATAATAAGTATTTTCCAAACGGTGCCGGATCTATCTTTACATTTGAAATTAAGGGCGGCGAAAAGGAAGCTAAAAAGTTCATTGACAGTCTTGAAATCTTTTCAATTCTTGCAAATGTTGCCGATGTTAAGTCACTTGTTATTCATCCTGCAACTACCACCCACAGCCAGCTCAGTCCGCAGGAGCTTGAGGAGCAAAGCATTAAGCCAAACACAATCAGACTCTCTATCGGAACAGAGCATATTGACGATATTATTCACGATTTACAACAGGCATTTGATTCTGTTGATTAATACTTAAAGGAGATTTTATTATGGCTATTTATAAATCAGCACTTGAATTGGTTGGTAATACACCTCTTGTTGAGGCAGTAAATTTTGAAAAGGCAAATAATCTTAATGCTACCGTACTTGTTAAGCTTGAGTATTTTAATCCCGCCGGCTCGGTTAAGGACAGAATTGCAAAGGCAATTATAGAGGATGCAGAGAGCAGGGGAGTGCTTAAAGAAAATTCTGTTATTATTGAGCCTACAAGCGGAAATACAGGCATAGGACTTGCCGCAGTAGCCGCCGCAAAGGGATACAGAATTATTATTACAATGCCCGAAACAATGAGTATTGAACGCAGAAATCTTATGAAGGCATACGGTGCAGAGCTTGTGCTGACAGAGGGCAGTAAGGGAATGAAGGGTGCCATTGCAAAGGCAGATGAGCTTGCGGCTGAAATTCCCGATTCCTTTATTGCAGGTCAGTTTGTAAATCCTGTTAACCCTGCAACCCATAAGGCCACAACAGGTCCTGAAATTTGGAAGGATACCGAGGGTAAGGTTGATATATTTGTTGCAGGAGTAGGAACAGGCGGAACTATTTCGGGCGTCGGAGCATATCTTAAAGAGCAAAATCCAAATGTTAAGATTGTTGCAGTTGAGCCGGCTTCATCTCCTGTATTATCAAAGGGTACTGCAGGCGCCCACAAAATTCAGGGTATCGGCGCAGGCTTTGTTCCCGAAACACTTAATACCGAAATATACGACGAAATTATAACTGTAGAAAACGAAGATGCCTTTGCAACAGGTAAGGCATTTGCTAAAAACGAGGGCGTGCTTGTAGGAATTTCAAGCGGTGCGGCTCTTTGGGCGGCAAAGGAGCTTGCACAGAGAGAAGAAAACAAGGGTAAAACCATTGTGGCACTTCTTCCCGATACAGGCGACCGTTACCTTTCTACTCCGCTGTTTTCCGAATAATTAGTTTGGATAATAGACACCGTTGACACAAATAATGTCAATGGTGTTTATTTTTTACACAGATATATAAATTAATCAATAATTCCTATTGACAAAGTAGGTGATTAGTGCTATTATTCCTATTAAAAAGGTAGGTAATTAAAATGACAATTTATACAGATAACGCGGCAACTACAAAATTGAGCGACGCCGCATTAAACGCAATGCTTCCGTTACTAAAGGAAAGCTACGGCAATCCCTCGTCACTGCATACTGTAGGTCAGCAGGCAAAGGAATATCTTGAGCAGGCAAGAGAGGATGTTGCTCAAGCCATCGGCGCATCAGCGAAAGAGATTTATTTTACCTCCGGAGGCTCAGAGGCAGATAATCAGTCAATAAGAACAGCGGCATATCTTGGTGCAAAAAAAGGAAAAAAGCATATTATATCCTCTAAATTTGAGCACCACGCTGTTTTGCACACGCTGAAGGCTCTTGAGCAGGAGGGGTATTCGGTAACACTTTTGGATGTTTACGAAAACGGAATTGTTAAGCCGGAGGATGTGGCAAATGCAATAACCGACGAAACCTGTCTTGTTACAATAATGACGGCAAATAATGAAATCGGAACAATTCAGCCGATTTCCGAAATAGGTAAAATATGCCAAGAAAAGAAGGTTTATTTTCATACAGACGCAGTTCAGGCAGTAGGTCATATACCGGTTGATGTTAACAAAATGAATTGCGATATGCTTTCAATATCTGCGCATAAATTTCACGGACCTAAGGGCGTCGGGGTTCTTTATGTAAAAAAAGGAATTCCCCTTAAAAATTTAATTGAGGGCGGTGCTCAGGAGCGCGGAAAAAGAGCAGGCACCGAAAATGTTGCAGGCATAGTTGGTATGGCGGCGGCATTAAAGGAAGCCAATGAAAGCCTTGATGAAAATATGAAAAAGATTTCCGCAATGCGCGACAGGCTTATTGACGGATTAGGCAAAATTGAAAGAAGCAGAATTAACGGCGATTTATCGCATCATTTACCGGGAACTCTTAATATGTGCTTTGAGGGAATTGAGGGCGAAAGTCTTTTGCTATTGCTTGATGCAAAGGGAATTTGCGCTTCAAGCGGTTCTGCCTGCACAAGCGGCAGTCTTGACCCCTCACATGTTCTTTTGTCTATCGGTGTTCCTGTAGAAATTGCCCACGGCTCCTTAAGGCTTTCCTTAAGCGAATATAACACAATGGAAGAAATGAATTATATTGTAGATACAGTACCGCAGGTAGTAAGCTATTTGCGCTCAATTTCTCCCGTTTGGGAGAAAATTACAAAGGAGGAAAAATAAAATTATGGCTCTTTATTCAGAAAAAGTTATGGACCACTTTACAAATCCGAGAAATGTTGGTAAAATTGAAGATGCAGACGGCGTTGGTGAAGTAGGAAATGCCAAATGCGGTGATATTATGAAAATATACATTAAGGTCAGCGACGACGGCATTATTGAAGATGTTAAGTTTAACACCTTCGGATGTGCTTCAGCTATTGCTTCAAGCTCAATGGCTACCGAAATGATTAAGGGTCAGCCTATTGATAAAGCCTTGGAGCTTACAAACAAAGCAGTTGTTGAGGCTCTTGACGGATTGCCGCCGGTAAAAATTCACTGCTCCGTTCTTGCAGAGGAGGCTGTTAAAGCAGCCGTAAAAAATTATTATGATAAAAAGGGAATTGCATATGACCCTGAGCAGTTTTGTCAGGGAAACTGCGATTGCTGCGGAGAACACTGATGATTAAAGACATCCAGCAACAAATTATTAATCTAAAAAAAGAAAAGGATATTTGCATTTTAGCTCACTGCTATCAATCACCCGATATACTTGAAATAGCCGACTTTGTAGGCGATTCCTTCGCCCTTTCGGTTGAAGCCTCAAAGGTTTCCAACAAAACGGTGATTATGTGCGGTGTGCGTTTTATGGCGGAAACGGTAAAAATTCTTTCACCGGATAAAAAGGTTATTCTGTCTAATTCCGACGCAGGCTGTCCTATGGCGGAAATGATGGATAGAGAGGTTATTGCGCAGGTTAAGGAGCAGTACCCCGATTATACCGTTGTGGCTTATATCAATACTACAAGCGAGCTGAAAACCATTTGCGATGTTTGCGTTACCTCATCATCTGCGCTTAAGATTTGCAGTCAGCTTGAAAGTAAAAATATTCTTTTTATTCCCGATTGTAATTTGGGCGACTGGATTGCAAAGCAGCTTCCCGATAAAAACTTTAAGCTTCTAAACGGTGGCTGTCCAACCCATGCAAGAATGTCTGCCGCCGATGTGAAAAAAGCAAAGGAAAAGCATCCTAACGCACTTTTTCTTGTGCATCCTGAATGTAAGCCTGAGGTTGTTGAGCTTGCTGATTATGTTGGCTCAACAACAGGAATTATGAGCTATGCCGAAAAAAGCGACGCTGAAGAATTTATTATCGGCACTGAAAACAGCATTGTTTCTCATCTTCTGCTTTCCTGCCCTGATAAGAAATTTTATCCTCTGTCAAAGGATTGCATTTGCCATAATATGAAGGCTACAACCCTTGTTGATGTGCTTAACTGCTGTAAGGGAACCTTCGGCGAGGAAATTACTCTTGAACCCGAAATTTATGAGGGTGCAAAAAGATGTATCGACGAAATGATAAGATTAGGTTAGTGAGTGTTTGGAATGAGCAAAAAAGCAATTATTGCTATGAGCGGCGGCGTTGATTCCAGCGTTGCCGCTTTTTTGATGAAAAGTAGGGGCTTCGATTGCATAGGTGCAACTATGAAGCTTTATGATAACGATGATTTAGCATTAAGCAGAGAAAAAACCTGCTGTTCTCTTGACGATATTGAGGACGCCCGCGCAGTTGCAGGGCGGCTTGATATGCCGTATTATGTTTTCAATTTTAAAGAGGATTTTAAAGAAAAGGTTATAGACAGGTTTATTTTTACCTACGAAAACGGAGGAACGCCCAATCCCTGTATTGACTGCAACAGATACCTTAAGTTTGAAAAGCTTTTTCAGCGAATGAAGGAGCTTGAATATGATTTTGTTGTAACAGGTCATTATGCGAGAATAGAGGAAAAGGAGGGACGCTTTTTTCTTAAAAAAGCAGTTGACGCCTCTAAGGACCAAAGCTATGTACTTTATTCCTTAACACAGCAGCAGCTTGCACACATAATTTTTCCGTTAGGTGAATACACAAAAATTCAAATAAGAGAAATTGCCGAAAAGCAGGGATTTTTAAACGCAAGAAAAAAAGACAGTCAGGACATATGCTTTGTTCCCGACGGTGATTACGCAAAATTCATTGAGAATTACACAGGGAAAACTTATCCACCCGGTGATTTTGTCGATAGCTACGGCAATGTTTTAGGCAGGCATCAGGGAATTATAAGATATACAAACGGTCAGCGTAAGGGCTTAGGAGTTGCTTTCGGCAAGCCTATGTATGTTTCGGGGAAAAATCCGAAAAAAAATACGGTAACCCTTTGCAGTAACGATGAGCTGTTTTCTGCTGAGCTTACTGCCGATAATTTTAACTGGATTATTTCTGCCCCCGATAAAGAAGTTAAATGCACTGCTAAGGTTAGGTATAATATGCAAGAGCAAAATGCAACTGCGTATGTTATTGATGAAAACAAGGTGAAGATTGTTTTTGATGAACCGCAAAGAGCTATTACAAAAGGACAGGCTGTTGTTTTGTACGACGGTGATACCGTCTTAGGCGGAGGTACAATTTTATAAAAAATTATCATAAAAAAACACCCTTGCTTAAGGGTGTTTTTTGTATGCAAAAAGATTAAATAGTTCCGTATTTTTATTTAATTAAGCTCTACCTTCATAGGCTTTCCGCCGTTTTCTCTTGACTCATCGGCAAGATAAACGCACAGATGTCCGGCAACGCTGTCGAATATAGAGGTGCAGGCAAGGCTTGGCTTTTCACATTTGAAAAAATTATCAACGTCGGCAGTCAGCCTATC
>CALYNN010000052.1 GCA_945221685.1 uncultured Clostridia bacterium
TTGTAACTAATCATAATGCTATTTTCCCCCTATATAGAGAAAATAGCATACTCAAGTTCTTGACTATGCTAAATATATTGAGTATACTTGTTATTGATATGCAATATGTATAAATGCATTTTTATATAATGACTATTTTATTTAGCAGAAAGGAAATCAAAAAATGGATATAAAGGTCTCAAGCAAAAGCAAGTATAATAATATCAATAGCTTCAAAATTCAAGGCTTTAATGTGTTATATTTTGCAGAAAGCGTATTGTTTCTTATTCTTAGCTATTATTTTGTTCCAAAGCTTGATGATATAGTATTCAAGTTTAATTCTTTTTTTCAATATGATGATTTTAGCGGATTTTGGCATTCGGCTTTATACTATGGAAACGGAAGATTATTGGGAAATGCGTTGTGTATTTTGTTTTCCAAGAATCCTCAATTATTCTATTTTATTGAATTTTTGATTGTTCAGATATTTTGCATATCAGGAGAAAAGCTTGTTAATATAAAAAATTCCAAGTTATTTTTTCTTACTGCTATTATTCTTATGCCGATTCAACTTATTAATCAAATATCATCTTGGCTTTGCGGATTTATAAACTACTTTATTCCAACTGTAATTTTGATGTTAATTTTACTCCTTATAAAAAACAAAAGCGCCGAATCGACACTTTTGGTTAAAATCTTAAGGTGCCTGACCATATTCCTTTTAGGTATAGCTGAGCAGCTTTTTGTTCAGCATAATGCGGTAATGAATTTGGTTATAGCCATAACTGTTTTGATTTCATTTATCCGTAAAAAGAAGAATATTTTAGAACCGTTATTGCTTACAATGTCCAATATCATTGGATGTATCGTTCTGTTTTCATACAAGCTTTATGTTAACTATGAGCAAACCTGGGTTTATCAATACAGTATCAAAACAGGTGTAAATTACGGCTCCCCTATTTTTCATTTAGATAATTTAGGGCAAATGGTGAAAACAACTGTTTCAAACGCAGGTGTGTTTATTTATTTTTATTTCGGTTGCATGTTGTTATATACAGCTCTGTTTATTTCCATACTTTTCGCCTTAAAAAACGGAAGCAAAATAAAATATAAAAAGCTAAATATTGTAATGATGTCGCTCTTTTATGCAGGAACAATAATTGTTTTTCTTCTTTATTTAAACGATGATAATGAAAATATTTTATATTCAATGATAGTTGCGGCTATTTTTGTTTTAAACTTTGCTTCACTGATATACTCATATGTTAAGGCAATATTTATACATATGCCGAATGACAAAAAAGTTATAACATTTTTATTAGTTTTTTACGGCGTTGCCTCCTTTACTCCGTTTTTAATTAATACAACAACAGGAACCTTTCGCGGCTGCTTTTTTGCATACTCCTCATTTATATTTTTTACTGCTATAACGGTAGATTTTATTAGAGAAAAGCATCAAATTCCGTACAGAAGAACGATGCTGATTTTCGCTGTTATCGGCTGCATAGTATGCAGCGCTTATATTCCTGCATATGCCGTTCAAAAAGAAATATATAATTACAAGGCTGAAAATTACCAAACCCAATACTATCTTCCAAAGGCGGACCGTGCTTTAGTTGATAGTGACTCAATGTGGGGATATGCTCAAGGAAATGTTAAGCATGAATTCATTGAACCAAGTAAATTAAAAAATCAATTCAGTTCCCGGTATGATTAACTTAAAAAATTAACAACAGCATTACCTTTGATGAACTGAATAATTGTTCGGATTTATCCGACTCTCCTCGACCAAAAGGAGCAGAGATAATCTCTGCTCCTTTTTACACAAAGCATACAAAAAACCGCTTAAAACAGCGGTTTTTTTATTTTTCATATTTTTATTGAATCTTTTTTGTAGGGTTTATTGCTCCCTGCATTGCTCCCCTGCCTGCTGCAAAAAAAGCCGAAAAAAGCAAGACGGAAAATAGATTGGCAATCACTTCTGCTTCAAGCTCTAATCTACATGGTATTTTGTATAATTAAACGCGGTATGCAGCATATACTGATAATGTGGTGATAATATGCAAAAAAGCTTATTTAAAATCAGCGTATTGGGCTTTATTTTTGTCGGTATATTGGGAAGCCTTTGCCATTTTTTCTTTGAATGGAGCGGCAAAAGCACCGTTATCGGTTTATTTTGCCCTATTAACGAAAGCTGCTGGGAGCATTTAAAACTTTTGTTTTTTCCGTATCTTATTTGGAGCGTTGCGGAATATTTTCTTCGTGGTAAAAAGGCGGGAATCATATTTTCCAAGGCAGTCGGCGTAACGGTAGGTATGCTTGCAATAACCGCATTTTTTTACACCTACACGGGAATTGTAGGCAGAAGCATTGAATTTTTGAACATACTTGATTTTTTCATAGGCGTTGCGGCGGCGTTTTTCACTGATTTTGCAATGATAAAATCCGCAAAATTCAGCAAAAAAAGCGACACGGCAGGAGCCGGTGTACTTGCGCTTTGGGCGCTTCTGTTTTTTATATACACCTTTGCACCTCCGTTTATTCCGTTTTTTATGGACCCTGTTAACTTTACCTACGGCTTATAAGCTCAGTAACCTCTTTAATATTTCTGCCAACATCTTCAGGGCGGTGAGCGTCTGACCCGGTAGAAAAGCTCACTCCGTCAGCCTTAGCAATTTCAAGGAAGCGGCTGTTGACGCCTAATGATTTTGAGGTATTCATTTCAAGACTTACATTGTGCTTAACTAAATTCCTGCACAGGCAGTCATAGGCTTCACTCAAGTCGTAATCGGGATAAAGCGAGTGACATCCGATAAGGTCGGGATGAGCAATAATATCGAATATTTCGCTTTGCACAAGAGAATTTTCAAGCTCATAGTAGCGCTTATATATTTTATTAAAATCCTTACCGAGCCACTGATATTTACGCTGATTAAAGGTCCAATTATCAATCCAGTGAACAGATCCGATAACATAATCGAAAAAGCCGTCTGCCACAAGGCTTTCTATCAAATTCGCGTGCTGCTCAAACCAGCATATTTCAAGTCCGAAGGAAACCTTTACGGGATAATTTCTGCTCCTTATTTCTTGGGCAAGGGCTTTAAATTCATCGAGAGTGCGGGCGGTCTGCGCCTTTTCGTCAAACCATTTTCGCTGATAGGAATTATATTCCCTCGCCTCTTTAAAGGCAGGATGAAAATCCTTAAAGCGTATGCTATGCTCAAGGAGGCAGATTTCATCCATTCCCGTTTGCTGTGCTCTTTCGATAAAATTTTCTATCCAGGAAACCGTATAAGGTCCCCGTTCAATATGTATATGTAAATCCTTCATATTAGCTCCCAAATCCGTAATTTCAAAAAAGACCGAGCAGTAATCCCCTACTCAGTCTTATTTTTTTTACTTATTATAGCCGCGCTTAAAGCGTTTTTTACCCTCTTCTCTAAAGGCCTCTATACCGCCCTGAGTATCATAAAGCTCGGCGGCTTCAAGGCAAATATCAAGAGAGAGATTAATACATTCGGGACTGATATTATCGGCAGTATCAAGTCGGGTATGATAGTATGTTTTCGGGTCGTGGTTAACGCCGCAGAAGCCTACCGCTTCAATGCCGTATCTTGAAAATCCCTCTGCATCAACAGCACCGGGATAAATATCGGTTTCCTTCATTTCTATACCGCAGTTAACACCTGCCTCATAGAGAAGCTCGCCTACTGCATTTGAATTCTTTTGGGTGCCGGTACAGCCCTGTGTATAAATTTGAAGCTGTTCGATTTCACGCATGGTGTCCATGGAAATTACGACGGTTTCAATATCCTTTAGCTCCTGCTGATGACGCTTTGCGTAGGCAACTGCGCCGCGAAGTCCTGCTTCCTCTGAGCCTGTAAGCAAGCAGCAAACCTCTGTATTTTCGTACCTTTTGCCGTTTTCAGCCATTTCCTTAAGAACAGCCATTGAGATATAGTCGGCGGTAAGGTTATCGTTTGCGCCGTCAACAATAACATTCCAATTTATAAAGAAAAGAATTGCTATGAAAAACGGAATAAGTACAAGCTGAACAATACCTATAACAAACCAAAACTTTGACTGATAGGTTCCGCCGGCAAGTGCATAAATCATCCATATAACATTAAAAATACAGATACCGATTAAGCCGCCGATAGAGCCGCCCATTACGGGGGCAAGTGACTTAAGACCGCCGTGAAGCGAATAGGTCCATTCGTTTGCGGCGTCGCTGTGACCGCAGAAAACTATTCTTCTTTTAATCTCCCCTGTTGGCTTTCTTCTTGCCATAACATTTCGCGATATTTTTTTCGGAAAAAGAAAATCAACATATTCGCGGTACATAAGAAATTCTATTACAAGGCAGGACAGAGCAAACCAAGTAATAATTACTGCAATTACGGGAAGTGCTGAATTATGGTGAGCACTTTTGTATGTAATCCAATAAAAAATTACGGAAATTATACCGATAATTCCGGCAGGCGGAATCCAACCCATAAACGCGGCGGGATGCAAATCAAAATCCTCCATTTCCACCTCGTCCGCCCATTGCTCAAGCTCGCCCTTTAAAAATTTTTGAGCCTTTCTTTCACTGTGTGTTCCGGGTGCACGGTCCTTAAAATTCTCGCAGACATAGCGTATTCCGTCTGTCATAAATCTATGTGTGCTTTCGGAAGCGCCTTTGGTTAAACGCATAAAATCCCCTCCAATACCAATATATTATACAACACATTTAGGTTACAATCAAGGAAAATTAATTTAAAAAACCGCTTGACAATATTGCAAAGTTACTATATAATACATTTCGCAGATGTGGCCCGGTAGTTCAGCTGGTTAGAACGCCAGCCTGTCACGCTGGAGGTCGACGGTTCGAGCCCGTTCCGGGTCGCCAATGGTGAAGGCTATAGCCTTTACCGATTTGCTGATATGGCTCAGGCGGTAGAGCACATCCTTGGTAAGGATGAGGTCGGCGGTTCAAGTCCGCCTATCAGCTCCAAAAAAGACGGTTTCTCAACCGTCTTTTTTCTTTTGCCATATTGCCCCAAAGTGTCTTAAATACTCACTTTTTCAAAAGCACATAGACCACTTGAGAAGCTCTCGCAAATCTACAGATTTCTTCAATAACACCAACTTCTCAACCAACTTGCAACTGAGGACGCAACTTTATTTTGCATAAAAACTATATGTTCCGTGTTGCTCTCGGCTGTAATAATCTGTTTGAATAAGTGCATTGTTATTATTTATTGCAGATTCAATTAGCTTCTTGGTTAGGTCTGGCACATCTTCTCTTGTTAGTGCCTCATCAATATCTAACCAAACAACCTCACTATTTTCATCATTATCAGATGTAGCCTCTCCACTAACATAATCAAGAGAAAAGGCAACATACCAATCCTTGAAATTGAACCTTATAGCAATAATGTCTTTTGGCTCAACGGTTATTCCTGTTTCTTCCTTGTATTCTCTTACAACAGCGTGTTGTGGTGTTTCATTATAATTCAAATATCCACCGGGAACAATGAGCAAGTTTTTACCTGCACCGTATGTATGCCTTGCAAGTAACACCTTATTATCTCTAATTAAAACTCCTGTTACGCTTTGCTGCCAATTTGTATTTTCTGTATTCATAATTATTTCCTTTCTTATTAACTATATTTCTTTTACTAATAGTCTATCAATTCCACCACCGTAATTTGTAATTTCTTTAATGAACTGATATCCATATTTTTCGTATAATCCCTCAAATTCTGTTGGTATATATGTTTCATAAAATCCAATCTCTTTAGCATAATGGTTAGCGAATTCAATAAGCTTTTCACTAATTCTATTTCCTCTAAAATCTTCTCTAACATATACACTCGATATCCATGGATATAGCTCTGGTAATGGATAATAATCTGTTTTCATTATGGAACACATACCAACTATTTTTCCATTAACAGTTGCAACAAAAATTGTTTCCCATTCTGTAAAACCCCAATTTTCGACCATCAAAGCAAGATGTTCTTTTACCTCAAGCCAAGAACAGTTCTTTATAAAATCAAGAAGTTCTTTTGCGTTATCTGTATCTTTTTCAACTTTTAATATTTTCACATTTTTTATTATCCAATCTTTCTTTGTTAGCTTATAGCAAATTATCGGCATACCATCAACCTCTGCTATGTGTCTAACAGAATATGACAACGAATCCTTGAGTGGAATTTGAGTCATTCCAATTTTTTGCATTACTCTTCCAGAGCCAATGTTTTTATCAACATATTCAGCCTCGATGGCTTCAATACCAATTTCACCGAACAAAAAATCTCTAACAGCTGTTGCAGCTTCTGTCACAATACCCTTGTTCCAAAATGTGCTGTCAATCTGCCAACCAATCATTGCTGTTGTATCAATGATTTTAACCACATCAATACTTCCTATCACAGTGTTGTCATACACTATTGCCCAATTATATCTGTCGTTATTTTTGTATTCATCAATCCACATATCACAAAGTGCTTTTGTGTCGTTTATAGATTCGTGAGGAGTCCATGAAACATATTTAGCAACTTCCTCTTTCACAGTGTATTTGTACATATCAATATAATCGTTTTCTTGTATTTTTCGTAGTGTTAGTCTTTCTGTTTGAATAGTTTGTGTTCCTTTGTGATTTAACATTTTAATTCCTCCTTAAACAAAAAATAACCCGCTGATGATATGCTCATCAACGGGTTTGTTAATATGACTATACATCTACACCGATAATGAACATAGCAAAGCAATTCCATACGCTCTGCGCATAGAATCATAGGCTCTGTTAAGTTCATAGCTCTGTATAAGCATAGCAAAATTCCCTTTCGTTAATTTTGTTCATACTAACACAAATATATAATTTTGTCAAATGAGGTATAAAATATGTTTGGTCTTGACGAAAGTATTTCAGAAAAAATCATCAGCTTTATTAACAATGCTGATTTATCGGAAATTTTAGATATGGACACGGAAAAAGGAGAACACATCATTATTTCGTTAATATAATGATTTATTCTTAAACTGATTATGTTAAAGTACATAAAAAAATGCCGCTATCTCTAATGAGACGGCGGCATTTTTTTACATTAATCCTTTTTTACGGTTGATTTTTTGACAAAGCCAACCTTATAGCCGGAGCTTGTTTTATATGCGATTATGGGATTTCCCTCGCCTGTACCGAGAGCTTTAACCCTTTCGCCTTTGGAAACAGAGCCGACAGACAGGGTTAGGTCGCTGTCGGCATAAACAATTTGTGCCGAAAGCATTGCGGCATTTCCGTATTTTGCCACTGACGCTTCCTCCTTTACAAGATTACTTTGATTTTTCGGTCTTAGTACACCGTTTATATAATCCTTTGCATATGGCTTTTCCCTTAAGGTCATAGCCTCACCGTTGCCGTAAGCATTTTGGTCGTAATACTTTATTTTGCCGTTTTTGTTTTTCTCCGCAACAATGAAAATATGACCGAAAGTGCCCATTGTTCTTATTCCTATATCCCCTGCCTTCAGCTCGCCGTCCTCATATTTGGGAGTAACGGCAGTAAAATATTCCTTCAGCCATTCACTGTTTCTGTTTTCCCACCAGGTTTTTGCATTACCGAAATATTCAACCTTAAGCTCAAGAACCTTTTCTATATAAGCGTCAATAAGGTCAACGCACTGAACGCCGTACACCCCGTCCCAATCTGTCCTTTTGCCCAGGTAGACTTTAACAAATTCATTCAGCTTCATTATTTTTTAGTTCCTTAAGATATTCGTCTGCTGCCCTTGCCTTTTCCGTAAAGGAATTATTATACCACCAGCTTGAAATCGTACCTACCAAAAGGAATATCACCGAAACTGCTTCTGCGACAAGCTCATTTTCAATAGGAATTGCCTTTATGCCGAACATTTGGAGCACCGCATTAACAAGTGAAATAAAAAGTATAACAGTTCTTATGATAGTATTTTTATTTATTTTCATCGTAAAACTCCCTTTCTATATCTTCTACTCTGTGGTTTAACACCTTGATTTTTTCTTCAATAACAGGCATACGCTCTGCAAAGGAATTATGCCTGTCAACCTTTTGCTCAAGCTTTTCAAGGCGGTAGGTGGTCAGCTTAGAGCTTGTTATTATTCCGCCGAAGGAGCCTAAAACCGTACCTGCCATTGAAACGAGGGCAACAATTATTTCGTTACTCATATTTATCTCCTTTCTCAATTTTGAGAGCTGAGACTCCTCTCGTCTAATATATTATATTCGACAAAAATTAATGCAAGCACAGGTACAAAAATAATGCCTTACCGTATAGCCTATACAGTGCATAATGCGCATACAATTATATATGTATATTTATTCATTATTTATTGTATATTTATAATATTTTTGCATTTTGTATTGACATAATATAATAGGTGTGTATAATAATTAAGATATTAGCAGAAAACGGAGAAATTGTATAAAAATGAAAAAAATCTTTATTGACGGCAAGGACGGTACTACCGGACTTAAGATATACGAAAGGTTTGAGGGCAGAAGCGACATTGAGCTGCTGCTTATTGACGAAGACAAAAGAAAGGACCCGAAGGAACGGGCAAGGCTGATTAACGAAAGCGACATTACCTTTCTTTGCCTGCCTGACGCGGCATCAATAGAAGCTGTATCACTTGTTGAAAACGACAGAGTAAAGATTATAGACACCTCAACGGCGCACAGAACTCTTTGTAATTGGGCATACGGCTTTGCGGAATTAAGCGAAAGCCACCGAAAAAGGATTGAGTCATCAAACAGAATTGCCGTTCCCGGCTGTTATGCCAGCGGCTTTAACTCAATAGTATATCCTCTTATTGCAAGCGGCTTTATCGACAAGGAATATGATATTACCTGCTTTGCATTAAGCGGCTACACAGGCGCAGGCAAAAAAGGAATTGCACAATATGAGGACGAAAACAGAAGCACAGAGCTTGACGCTCCGAGACTTTACGCTCTCACCCAACAGCACAAGCACCTTAAGGAAATGAAAGCAATCAGCGGACTTTCGAGAGAGCCGATTTTCTCTCCGGTAATATGTGATTACCCAAGAGGAATGGTAGTTGAAATTCCCCTTTACACCCACAGAATGAATAAAAAATGCACGGTCAAAGATATTTACGAAATGTTTGCGGCTCACTATGAGGGCACGGATATTGTTAAGGTAAGAGAGCCGGGCTACACGCAGACGATGATAAGCGCCAACGCCTTTGACGGCAGAGACGATATGGAAATAGAAATAAACGGTAATGACGAAAGAATTCTCATCACCTCGAGATTTGACAATCTCGGAAAGGGCGCTTCGGGGGCGGCGGTTCAGTGTATGAACATAGCCCTTGGAATTGACGAA
>CALYNN010000053.1 GCA_945221685.1 uncultured Clostridia bacterium
CTGTTGAAGGACCGCAGTCATCAAGAAGCTCCTTAACCTTTTCCTTAACAACATCGTCGTTTGAGCCGATGATGGTAGGACCGCCTGCCTGAAGGAAATCAAAATACTCGTTGCCGTCAATATCCCAAAGTCTGTTGCCCTTTGCCTTTGTCATAACTATCGGGAAAGGATAGTTGAAAGCAAGGTTGTGCTGAACACCGCCAGGGATGATATTCTTTGCCTCGGTAATCATTTCCTTTGATTTTGCGCATTTCTTTTCAAAATACTCTTCTTCGTATTCCTTAAGAGCTGCACGGTTGATAGAATAAATCGGTTTTTTGATGAGCGCGTCAAGCTGAGCTGTAAGCACCGCTGCATCGGGATACTCGGTAATTGCAAATCTTGTATCCATTATGTAATTCCCCCTTAATATATATTGTGTGAGCGACCGCTCACCCTTTTGGGCGTGAGCAACTACTCACTGAATTTACACTTTAAGTATATCACTTTTTAACGATTTGTCAAATGTTTTTCGGTTAAAATTTAGTCATTTTTATTGCAAATTATTTCAATAAATGGTAGTATAACAACTATAAACCACAAAATGTAAAAAGGATTTGTAGAGTTTCCACAAATTAGAGCTGCTTTTTTGTGCAACACTACAAAAATTTTAAAATGATTGAAAAGAAGCATTACAAGGAAGCATTTGAAAGAATAGACGACGAGAGAAAAAACAAAATACTTGAAATAGGTATTGAAGAGTTTTCCTCTAACGGCTTTGAAAAAGCAAACATAAACATCATTGCCAAAAAGGCAGGAATATCAATAGGCCTTATGTATAAGTATTTCGCCACAAAGGAGGACCTGTTTATTACCTGTCTGCGCTATGGAATGGATATTCTCGAGGAAGCGTTAAACAGCATTCTTGTCAGCGACGATAAGCTTTTGGTAAAGGCAGAGAAGCTTATCCGCACCATCTGCTCTCACTCAAAAAAGCACACAAATTACATAAAAATGTATAACGAAATTTGCGCCGAAAAGGGCTCTTACGACAGAATTCATATTATAGTTGAGGAAATTGAAAGCAAGCGCAGCTCAATATATATTACCGCATTAGGTCAGGCGCTGGCAAAGGGCGATGTAAGAGAAGATATGGACACAAGGCTTTTTGCTTTCTTTCTTGATAATCTGCTTACCGATTTGCAGTTTGCCTATACCTGCGACTATTACAGAGAAAAGTTCAGAAACTACACGGGCATAGATATAAACGAGGCTGACGACGAAAAGATAATTTCTCAGCTTTTAAAGTTTATTGAATCCGCATTCACTTTCAGTAAATAACAAAATTTATTTGTTTAGGAGGACAAAGCAAATATGAGCAAATATGTAATCACCTACGACATCGGAACCACCGGTATCAAAACCTGCTTAATCGAAATTGACGACGCTATGAAAATTTTAGCCTCGGCAACTGCAGGCTACGGTCTTTATGTTGACGACGAAACAGGCGTTAAGGGCGGAGCTGAGCAGGACGCTGACGAATGGTGGGAGGCTATGTGCTGTACCACAAAGGCAGTTTTTGAGAAAATGCCCGGCATAACAAAGGAGCAAATTGAAGGCATTAGCTTTTGCTCGGCAATGCAGGGACTTGTGCTTGTTGATAAAGATGGCAACTGTATCCGCAGACCTATGACTTATATGGACCAGCGTGCAAGAGAAGAGCTGAAAAATGGTATTGCTCACGGTGTTCAGGTTGCCGGTGCGGAGGTTACAAAGGCTCTTAAATATCTTTATTACACAAACGCAGTGTCCTCCTCTGTTAAAGACCCTATTTGGAAATACAGATGGGTAAAGGAAAACGAGCCTGAAAACTATAATAAGATTTACAAATGGCTTGATATTAAGGAATACCTTATATGCCGTGCCAGCGGTGAATTTGTTATGACTCAGGATTCTGCCTTTGCTACTCTGCTTTACGACACGAGAAAGGGCCACGAGGGTTGGTGCAAGCCTATCTGCGATATGGTTGGAGTTGATATTAACCACCTTCCGTCTATTAAAAAATGTACCGAAAAGGTTGGCGAAATAACCGAAAAGGCTGCGGCAGAGCTTGGACTTGCAAAGGGTACTGCCGTTTACGGCGGCGGCGGAGACGCTTCGCTTATCGGCGTAGGTGCCGGAGCAGTAGATAACGGCGACACACATATTTATTCAGGCACATCGGGCTGGGTAGGAACAGTTGTTCCCGAGCAGGTTGTTGACGCAGGCGCAATGATGGCGGCTATCGTCGGCGCCGATCCCGAATCCTTTAACTATTTCGGTGAGCTTGAAACCTCTAACAAATGCGTCGGCTGGGTTAAAGACCACCTTGCTCTTGATGAAATAGGTGTGTTCCTTAAAAAATACGGCAACGCAGCAGACAGCTTTGAGCAGGTTGAATTTAATATGTATGACTATCTTGAGGAGGTTATTGACACAATTCCGGCAGGCTCCAACGGCGTTGTATTTACACCGTGGCTTCACGGCAACCGCTGTCCCTTTGAGGATCCCAATGCCGCAGGTATGTTCTTTAACATTCGCCTTGAAACAGGCAAAACAGAGCTTATCAGAAGTGTTGTTGAGGGCATTTGCTTCCATATGAGATGGATGCTTGAAAGACAGGAGAAAAAGGTTAAGACCTCTGGATCCGTTCGTTTCTGCGGCGGCGGAGCCTTAGGCGAGGCAACCTGCCAGATTCTTGCAGATATTTTGCAGAGAGATGTGGTAGTTGTTGAGTCACCGCAGAACATAGGAGCAGTAGGCGCCGCCTGTTGTATTGCAGTAGGAATGGGTATCATTTCTTCTATGAAGGATGTTAAGAAGCTTATTCCCATTAAGACTACATACCACCCCAACAAAGCCAACAAGGCAGTTTACGACAGAAACTTTAAGGTTTTCCAAAACCTATATAAGTGCAACAAAAAGAATTTTGAAATCCTTAACGGATAATAAAAACAAGTTAATAAGCATAACAAATCAGCCGCAGAGCATAATACTCTACGGCTGATGCTTTTATTTCAGTAATTTATTTCGTTGTTTAGCAATCTGCCCCGTGAATTCCATTCAGCAAGTGTAGCGGGATAATAAACCTTTGAGCTTCCGTCGTAATAATAGTCATATTCCTCATTATATTTCAGCTTGTTATCCTTATCGTAATAAAGATAACCCTCGCCGTCAACATAACAGAAAACACAATTTAATCTGTCGCCTGTTTCAACACAAACCAAATCTCCGTCAAATTCAAAGCCGTCAAGCTTATATGTATTTCCGTCTCTGTCATAATAAAGAATGTCTTCCTTTGAGTCGTAGGGATTACCCTTCATATCGTAAAAGGTTGAATTTTTACCGATTATATTATCAATAGCAGAAAAAGCAGAGGAAAACAGGGTGTCCATAGGCATTTCGTTAAAGGCTGTTTTGGACGCAAAATTAACAATAAATGTTGATGCAAACAGAATTACTGCACAAGCAAGCAACGGTTTACTTCTTGCCTTGGGCGGTTCAGGACCTTCGTTTTCTGTCCTTACTTTACGATTAGAAAGCTTAAAGATTATAAAACCTATCCATCCGAATAATAATGTTATGGCTACATATTTTCCTTTATGATTAATTCCCTTTTCATTACACTCGCTGTTAACCGAGCAGGCAAGCACAACGGAAAACGCCACCGATAAAGCGGCGTATAATACTGCTAATATTGTTGCACCCATATAGCATCACTCCTTACAAGGCTAATCATAATTTACAAGAGGCAAGCCTGTTTGACTGTCAACAAGCTTTCCGTCGGCATCCCAGCTTACATACACATAATACTGAAAAATACAAAAAAGTCACCCAAAAGGCGAAAAAAGGTCTGTAAAATGTAAAACACAATACAGACCTTATATTTTTACATTCTTGAAATTTCGTCGCTGAATGCCTGCGCGCTGTCAAACTCCTTATATACAGACGCAAAGCGAACATAGGCAACCTCATCTATTGCCTTAAGCTTTTCCATAATAAGCTCGCCTATTCTTGCAGAGGTAACCTCTCGGTCGATAGCAGACTGAAGTGTTGCCTCAATCTCGCCGATTGCTGCTTCAAGCTCCGAAACGGTAACTGACCTTTTTTCACAGGCACGAAGCATACCCTTAAGAATTTTGTTACGATCAAACACCTCACGGCTTTTATCCTTTTTAATAACGATAATCGGAACATCCTCTATTGTTTCATAGGTAGTAAAGCGCTTACTGCACTGAAGGCACTCACGCCTTCTGCGGATGCGCTCATTTTCGTCGGTAGGACGGGAGTCGATTACCTTGCTTTCCTCGAAACCGCAAAACGGACATTTCATTGCATAATCCCCCTGCAAAAAAGAATATAATACTGAGCATTAATATTTGTTAAAGGAAAAATTTTCTTTCCTTAACTTTTGTAATTATAACACAATATATAGTAAAATGCAAGCAATTTTACTTTACACCAATATATTGAAGCTATTTTACTGTTTTGCGGCGATGCTCCCTGTTATTGTATATAAACATCCAAACAGCCATTGCACAAATTATAAAGTAGCCGACAAACGACCACAAATCAGGCACCTGACCGCCAAGGAAAAAGTAGCCGCTGATTGCCGTAAAAATAACATTTGAATAATCGTATATAGATATTTCTCTGCTTGGTGCAAAGGTATATGCGGCAGTAATTGCAAACTGACCGCCTGCGGCGCAAACGCCCACAAGCAAAAGGTAAATCCACTGCATTTTAGTCATAGGGTGAAAATTGAAAATCAGATACGGCGCAGTTACCACGCAGGAAAAAAGAGAAAAATAGAAAACAGTGACTCTGCCGTTTTCGCCCATATTTCCCATATGTCGTACGCAGGTATATGCCGCACCTGCCGCCATGCCGCCTGCAAAGCCGCACAGAGAGGGTATTATCTCTACATTAGCCATTGTAGGCTTAATAACAAACATAGCACCCACAAAGGCAACTGCTATGGCCGCCGCCTGCCGAGGCTTAACCTTTTCTTTAAGGAATATCGCCGAAAAAATCAAGGTAAAAAAGGGACTCATTTTATTGAGTATAGCCGCGTCGGCAGTTGAAGCCATTTGAGTAGTTGCATAAAAATTTCCAAACACACCAAGCAAGCCTACAGAGGAACGGATTAAATGATACTTAAAACAACCCTTGTGAGGCTTAAAGCTTTCTTTATATTTAAGCAGAGTAGCCGTTGCAATAAAAAGTGCAACAAGATTTCTGAAAAACACCTTTTGAACAACGGGCACATCGCCCGACAGGTTTATAAAGCTGCTCATTCCACTAAAGCAAAGAGCAGACAGCAATATACATAAAATACCCTTTGTTCTGTTATTTACATTTGCCATAAAGCTTTTAAAAATTCCTTACTTTCTTTAAGCTCTTTTTCAACATTATAGTTTAACGAATATATTTCTATTACGGCGTCGCCATTATAGTTCGCGCCGTCCATTATATTTTTAAGCTTTTTAAAATCAAAGCTTCCTTTACCCGGAGGCAGACAGTCTCCCGACGAGCCGTTGTCGCTGATATGCAGGTGAACAATGTCGTTTTTGAATTCCTCTAAAAAGGCAAAGGGATCCTCCCCTGCCCTTAAGGCTTGCTTTACATCAAAAACCAAATGAAAATCGTCGCCCAAAGCAACTCGCATTTTCTTGCAAAATTCTATTCTCTGACTTTTGAAGCGATTAACATTTTCCTGACAGACTGCTACGCCCTCTCTTTTGCCGATTTCGCACAAAAGAGAAAACCTTTCAAAATATCTTTCGTCGGGAATATGAATTTTCGGCTTTTCAAGAGCACCGTGGATAACAACATATTTTGCCCCCAGCACTGCCGCCGCATGACAGGTTTGCCTGTAAATCTCTATAAAATCCTCAAACCTGCGCTGATATTCTGTAAAAATACAGTTGCTTTCAAGGAAGCTTGAAAATGGGTGAACCGAAATAATTTTTGTTTCACTGCCCTCAACAACAGCAGACAGCTTTTTTACAAATCCTTCCTGAAGCTCACTGTATGAGTTGAAGAACACCTCTGCCCTTTCAAAGCCTAACTCCGTTACCTTTTTGAGTGCCTTTTCCGTTTCAAGCGGATAAAAGCAGGAGGTTGACGCACCTATTCTCATATCAGCCGAGAAGCTTTTCTACACAGGCAAGGCGAACGCAGATACATAGCAGCTGAGCCGCAATATCAAGCTCGTCAACCGGCGGAAAAGACGGTGCAATTCTTATATTCTTATCATTCTCATCAATGCCGTAGGGATAGGTTGCGCCCACGCTTGTAAGGGTTACGCCTGCCTCACTGCAAAGCTCGCCCGTTCGTTTTGCGCAACCGTTCATAACATCAAGGCTGATGAAATATCCGCCCTTGGGATTAACCCATGAAGCGATACCTCTGCCGCCTAATTCCTCATCGAGATGCTTAATAACAACATCAAATTTAGGCTTAAGGATTGCGGCGTGCTTTTTCATATGCATTCTTATTCCGTCGGCGTCGCCGAAGAATTTCACATGGCGAAGCTGATTCATTTTGGCGTAGCTGATAGTTTGCGCGCTAAGTCTTTTTTTGATTGCGGAAATATTATTATCGCTTGCGGCAATGGCGGAAATGCCTGCGCCGGGGAAGGTGATTTTAGAGGTTGAGCAAACCTCGATTACCATATCCTCGTTATTATACCTTGGAAGAAGGTCGAAAATATTTGCAAGCCTGTCGCCGTCGTCTGTAAGGTCATGAACGCAGTAGGCATTATCCCAAATAATTCTGAAATCCTTTGCGGCAGGATTAAGTGCGGCTATGCGCTCAACAACCTCGTCGCTAAAGGTAATGCCCTGGGGATTTGAATACTTCGGCACGCAAAACATACCCTTAACGCTTTCGTCCTCAACAAGCTCCTCAATTAAATCCATATCGGGACCGTCGTCATTCATCGGAACATTTATCATTTCAATACCGAAATGCTCGCAAATTGTAAAGTGCCTGTCATATCCCGGAACAGGACAAAGGAACTTAACGCTGTCAAGCTTACACCATGGCTTATCGCCTGCACCGTGGGTGAAGCACTGACTGACATAGTCAAACATAAGGTTAAGGCTTGAGCTGGGGCCGACAATAATATTTTCCGGATTTACATCAAGCAAGTCCGCAAACATCTTTTTACAGCTTGGAATACCGTCAAGCACACCGTAATTTCTTGCGTCTATTCCGTCAATGGTATATTCGTCAACAGAATTAACCGCCATAGATAAATCAAGCTGCTCTGCTCCCGGCTTACCTCTGCTCATATCAAGCTTAAGATTTTTTGCTTTAAATTCGTCATATCTTGCCTTAAGCTCCTTTTGCTCGGCAAGCAATTCTTCTTTAGTCATTTCTGAATATTTTTTCGACATAATAACACCTCGCTGAATATATTACAGGATATTTTACCACAATTTTATTATTAATGCAAATACTTATATTATTAAAGGGTATTATATTGATTTACAGAAAATATTGAGTATAATGGGAACCTCCTTAACACTGCAAAAAAATCGCACCCTCAAAAGAGAGTGCGATAAGCATTGTTTATTTTACTATTGAATTACTCGGCATCGGGAGCATAGTAATCAACAAGCTTTGCAAGCTTATTGTACTTTTCAATAGAATTGTCAGCTGCAATGGCAAACAGCTCTTCTGCCTTGCCGGGGAAGGATCTCTTAAGAGCAGAGTATCTTGTTTCGCCCTCAATGAACTCAACATAGTCGGCAGTAGGAGCCTTACTGTCAAGTGAGAACGGATTTTTGCCCTCGGCAATAAGAGCAGGATTATATCTGAACAGATTCCAATAGCCTGCTGCAACAGCCTTCTTCTGCTCTGTTTGGTTAAACGGCATCTTAATACCGTGGTTAATACAAGGAGCATAGCAGCTGATAATTGAAGGTCCGTTATAAGCGGCAGCCTCTTGGAACGCCTTTAAGCACTGATTTGCATTAGCGCCCATAGCAACCTGTGCAACATATACATAGCCGTAGCTCATAGCAATCTGTGCAAGGTCCTTCTTCTTAACTACCTTACCTGATGCAGCGAATTTAGCAACTGCGCCTGTTGGTGTAGCCTTTGAAGCCTGACCGCCTGTATTTGAGTAAACCTCTGTATCAAATACTACAATGTTAACATCCTCGTTAGAAGCGATAACGTGGTCAAGACCGCCGAAGCCGATATCGTAAGCCCAACCGTCACCACCGAAGATGAACTGATATTTCTTTGCTGCGTAATCTGCATCCTTAAGGAAATCTGCAGCTGCGTCTGCAGCCTCGCCCTCAAAGCTGTTTGCCTTTAATGCCTCGATAAGAGCATCAGCAGCCTCTGTATTTGCAGCAGCGTCCTCGTAAGTATCAAGCCAAGCCTGTGCCTTGTCAGCAACTGCTGTGCCAAGGAGAACCTCTGCGTCCATAGCAAGTCTTTCACGGATTTGCTTTTGAGCAAGCATCATACCGTAACCGAACTCTGCATTATCCTCAAACAGTGAGTTTGACCATGCAGGGCCGTGACCCTTCTTGTCAACTGTGTAAGGAGTTGAAGGAGCTGAACCGCCCCAGATTGATGAACAGCCTGTTGCGTTAGCAATATACATTCTGTCACCGTAAAGCTGGGTAACAAGCTTTGCATAAGGAGTTTCACCGCAGCCTGCGCAGGCGCCGGAGAACTCAAGATATGGCTTTCTGTACTGAACGCCGATTGTGGTGTTATTAACAACCTCCGGCTTTGCGTCGATATCGCAAAGAGCGTCAAATACAGGCTGTGATTTCATCTGTGAAGCGATTGGCTTCATTGTAAGTGACTTTGTAGGACAAACATTTGCGCAAGAGCCGCAGCCTGTGCAGTCAAGAGTTGAAACGATAAGAGCGAACTTATACGGAGCTTTCTTATGGTCAACCATCGGTGCATCGGCAGGAGCAAGCTTAACCTCGTCTGCTGTAAGACATACAGGACGGATTACTGCGTGAGGACATACCATTGAGCAAAGGTTACACTGTGCACACTTGGTAGGATCCCACTCGGGAACTGTGATGGCAATACCTCTCTTTTCAAATGCAGCAGAGCCCTGTGGATATACACCGTCTGCACAATCAACAAATGTTGAAACAGGAAGGTCGTCACCGTGAAGTCTGCCAACAGGGTCAAGAATTTCCTTAACGAATTTCTTCATTTCGGGACGATCGGTAG